>CAYVQX010000010.1:0-13928 GCA_964453715.1 uncultured Candidatus Saccharibacteria bacterium
TTGCGGTCAAAAAAGCGCGTGCCTAACACTTGGTACGGCACATTTTTCCGTAGCATCCCCTCCTCTAAAACTCGCGATTGGAAG
Organism: uncultured Candidatus Saccharibacteria bacterium; assembly: GCA_964453715.1. GTDB lineage: Bacteria > Patescibacteriota > Minisyncoccia > Phycocordibacterales > XYD1-FULL-46-19 > JAGORB01. The sequence continues at coordinate 85 of CAYVQX010000010.1, forward strand.
TTGGCTCGGTAGAGCACGGCAATCTCACTAGCGCTAACTCCTTGCTCAATAATTTTTTTAATCTCACTCGCTACAAAGTCGGCCTCGGCCAACTCCGAGAGAGAGGTGGTGGTATTAATTTGCTCACCCTCATTGTTTTTAGTAAAGAGAGTTTTATCGTGACGATTTTTATTTTTACTAATTATTTGATTAGCGGCCGTGAGGATAGTTTGAGTGGAGCGATAATTCTCTTCTAATAAAACGACTTTAGCGCCGGGGAAGTCCTTCTCAAATCTTAAGAGATTAGCAAAGTCGGCGCCTCGCCACGAGTAAATAGATTGATCCACATCACCAACCACACAAATATTTTTCCGCTCGCCGGCCAAGAGTTTGGCCAAGTCGTATTGCACCGTGTTGGTGTCTTGATACTCATCAATGAGTAAATATTTAAATTGCTCTTGATAATGTTTTAAAATCTCCGGCTCACGTTTTAATAATTTAACCGTTTCTAAAAGTAAGTCGTCAAAGTCAAAAGCGCGGGCTTTGGCCACCAACTCTTGATAGCGTCGCCACACCTGCATGACTAATTTAGGATAAAACTCGTTGCCACTCTCATTTTGATAATCACTTAAGGTAAAGCCGTCACCCTTAGCTCGCGAGATGGCGCCCAGTATTTTACGCGGTTCAAAGCGCTTCTCATCTATTGATAGCTCGCGCATGGCCTGTTTAATTAAACTAATTGACTCATCGCGATCAAGGATAGAAAAGTAGCGATCACGATTTAAGCTCCGAGCGTGGGCCCGACAAATGTTGGCGCCTAAAGTGTGGAAGGTGCTTACAAACGGGAGCGCGCCCTTGTGCTCGGAGAGCAACTTCTCTACTCGCTCGCGCATCTCGCGGGTCGCCTTGTTGGTAAAGGTGATAGCGAGGATAGACTCTGGTCTAACGCCACCTTGCTCAATAAGATGTTTAATCCGATAAGTAATAACGCGGGTTTTACCAGCGCCGGCGCCGGCCACCACCAAAAGCGGCCCCTCCTTATGAAGGACCGCCTCTTTTTGCTGATTATTTAACTCGTCTAAATAAGTCACTAGACTAGCTTAACATATTTACTCTTTAGAGACCGAAAAGTTTTTTCCACCAAGGTTTTTTAGGTAACTTCCTTAAACTTGGAGAAAGTGGCGACTCTCTTTTGGGTATCTCTACATCAATCGGCGTCCAGTGTTTGGTTAAATCAGCCTTCAAATCACCATGGGATATACCATCAAATTCTTCAGTTATTTTTGGCTCATGTTGTTTAGAAATATTATCTAAATCAGATCTTAGGTCACCGTGAGATATTTCTCGCATCTCCTCCCGTAACTCCTCTAACCGACGATTCTCCTCCTCCTGTTTTTCTTTAGCTGACACTTTAGCCAAATATTCTTCTGGTAACGGTGGAGACTCTTTCTTTTTGTTGTTTTCAGATTCTGGCCATTTTCCTTCCTTCTCTAAACTTTCTTTCAAATCAGCAAAGGCAGTGCTCTCAAACTTTGGTGCCTTTTCCTCTTGCTCTGCTTTCTCGTCAATCTCTATAAAAGGTGTCTGCTCGGTAAAAAAGATCTTATCCTTACCCTCTTCTAATTTAGAAAATGATACAAACTCCCTAACATATCCTCCATTACGTCCCTTTTTGGGTGGGAAACCGAGCACAACATAACCATCTTTTAAATCAGGATTTAAATCAGGATTTTCTTTCTTTGATTTGGGTTGCACATCAACAACAATTGCCTCCTCGCCGCGATCGTTCCAAAGTACTTGTCCCTTTTTAAGATTTAAAGGAATTTTTCGTTTTTCAGGTTTAGGTGAGACCTCTAACTCGGCCATGATTTTACCCGCTTCTTCTAAAGATTGTTTAACTGCTGGTGGAGTTTCTACAACCTTTTTAGGTCGACCTCTTTTTGGTTTTTCTGCCACTACTGGTTCAAGTTCTACCAGCTTATCTTCTTTAGGTGTCTCCAAATCTATATTCTCTGGAGGTCTAGTATCAAGGTGAGCTAAAATCTCATCTGCCGATTCTTTTTTTGTTCTATTTATGTTAGCTTTGCGAGGAATATACTCGGATATCTCATCTTGATAACCTTGCATAATCGCATAAGGCCTTTCTTTATTTTCACCTGGTTTATCTGTTCGACCGTCTGGCTCAATATGCTCAAACTTTATTACTTCATTTACTTTGTCATTAGCAGTAATTTTTAGATAGCTACCATCGCTCATTTCTAAAATATCCCCCTTTTTAACCTCAAGGATGTTAAAGTTGTTTTCCTTAGTTTCCCCACTTAGCACCTCTTTTTGTGGTTCATTAAAATTTTCTTCTGGTTTATCTTCTATTTTTGTTTGGGGTTCTTCTATGTTAGGTTCAGATTTTTCTTTTAAACCATGATTTATTATAAAATCCTCTAACTCAGAATTTTTTATAGTCCATTTGTCTCCATCTCCTGAGGTTACAATACTTTCACTATTTCCTTTTTTCCCTGAAGCTGGTTTTATAATAAATTCTACGCCATTAGGATTAATAAAAATCTCTTCCACCGTTTTTGTTTGAGTCTTGATTTGTTCAATCATTAAGCCAAATTATAACCAATTTTTGGCCCCCTCGCCTCTATCCACACCCCCTTTATGTCAAGATTGTGGACAAGTGGTCATCGGGCTATAATACTTGGGTCCTTAATTTACCGCCCCACCGACTTATCTGCCCGCTTATAAATTTAACTTAAAAGCTTATTTTACGCTTGCAAAATAAAGGTTTTTTAGCCTTAGTGGTGGCTACCGCAGTTTTAAGTGTGGCGGCCTCGGCCCACGCTAGCCTCCTCTCGGTGGTGGCTGGCCTTGTTTCTCCTGGTTTAGCCTCTACTAGCACCTCTAACCTTAATTCTCAAAATGTGTCTTTGTTGGGGTCGGTGGCAATGGCTGATCCTTTAACTAAAACCACTGGCGACACCACTATTGTGGCGGGTGCTCTCCTGCCAGACGCTGGCCCACTTGGTACTATTGCCAATGTTGACGACACCCACCAAACTGACCAAATTAGCGTGTATGTGGTCCGCTCGGGTGACTCCCTCTCACAAATTGCCCAAATGTTTGGCGTTTCAGCCAACACTATTATTTGGGCCAACGACTTACCTAAAAATGGCACCGTTAAACCAGGGCAGATTTTAACCATCCTCCCTATTACTGGTGTTAAACACGAGGTGGCCAAGGGTGATACTATTGCTAAAATTGCTAAAAAATATAATGCCGACGCCGAAGAGGTGGCTCAATTTAACGGTTTAGAGCTAGACTCACCTTTAACTATTGGCCAAACAGTTATTGTGCCAGATGGTGAGATTGCAGCTATTGCTAGCACTCCTAAGCCTAGCTCTGGGGGCTCTGGATCTACAGGCACCACTAATCAACCTAATTACAGTGGTTATTATGCGCGCCCTCTAGTTGGCGGGCGCATCTCTCAAGGCTTACATGGTCATAATGGTATTGATTTTGCGGCGCCAATTGGCACCCCTATTTTAGCCTCGGCAGATGGTGTGGTGATTATTAGTAAGGAGGGCGGTTATAACGGTGGCTACGGTAGTTATGTGGTAATTAGACACCCTAATGGCACCCAAACCCTCTATGCTCACATGTCTAAAAACTTAGCCTTCTCGGGTGAGCAGGTTAAACAAGGTCAAACTATTGGCTTAGTAGGTATTACTGGTAAGGCTACTGGGCCTCACGTTCACTTTGAGGTCCGCGGCGCCCGCAACCCCTTCCAATAAATCTATTTACATCATTATTTTAGTGTGCTAGAAGTGTGCTAAAGGAGGACTTTGTGATGAGAATAATTGTGCCCAAAATAATGAACGATTTTGACAAAAGACTTCCCCTCTTCTTTTTGGCGGGGCCAGTGTTGGGCGGCGGAGATTGGCAGACCAAGATGTGTTTAGAACTCCAATCCCAAATGAGGAATCGTGAGTTTTATGTGGTGGTACCTTGTAGGTGGCCTGAGGGTCACGAGCTCTCTCCATTTTTTGCCCTAGGTAATGGGCAGACTTTTGAAAGTCAGACGGCGTGGGAGCGGGTTCTTTTGAAAAAGGCCGGACTCGGTAATCGAGGGTGCATCATCTTCTGGCTTGGGTGTGAGAGTAAAACGGAGCCACGGTCTGATGGGCAACCCTATGCTCGCGATACCTACGGCGAGCTTGGAGAGTGGCGGGGCCGGAAGATAAATAATCCAAATGTGAAAGTGGTAATTGGAGGAGAAGTGGACTTCCCAGGTCTTAGGGTAATTAAACGTAATTATGACCTGGCTCTAGGGATAGAATTTCCCGTCTATTCTTCAATGACAAAAACCGTTTCCGAGGCAATTAAGCTTATGGAAAAGAAGTAATTTCCCGCCTGTTTGTATTTTTACAGACCCGAGATAACATCAAGGGTCTTTTATTTTTTAAATTTATTTTCTAGGGCGGTATTGGAGGGCCTCGAGGAGGTGGGGTTCCTCAATATTTTCTGCCCCGGCAAGATCGGCAATAGTGCGCGCTAGTTTAATAACGCGGTGATAGGCGCGCGCCGAGAGGTCTAGGCGCGTGGCGGCATCGTTTAAAAGTTTGGTGAGCTCGGGCGTTAAGGGGGCGAGGCGACGCAAGTCGCGCACTGTCATCTCGCTATTAGTTTTAATATTTAAACCGGCGGCTTTAAAACGTTTAAGTTGCTTGGCGCGAGCGGTGGTAACACGCTCGCGGATACTCTCCGAGGACTCCCCTTCCTCTAAGCTCGATAACTTTTCGGGTTTGATTTGGGGTACATTAAGCCACACATCAATACGATCAATAATTGGTCCCGAGACTTTACGCTCATAACGAGCGAGAGTCGCCGGCGAGCAAATACACTCGCGCTCGGCGTGCCCTTTATAACCGCAGGGGCAAGGATTCATTGCGGCAATTAAAATAAAATTAGCGGGGAAGATGACTGAACTTTTGGCTCGCGCCACACTAATGACCTTATCCTCCAAGGGTTGGCGCAAGGCCTCAATGACTCGCTTCTCAAACTCGGGGAACTCGTCTAAAAATAAAACACCTTTATGGGCTAAGGTGATCTCGCCTGGTTTGGGCCAAGCGCCGCCACCAACTAGCGACACATAACTAGCGGTGTGATGTGGCGCTCGGTGTGGGGCCGAGATTATTAACTCATTTTTTAAAACTCCGGCGGCAGAGTGGATACCTGTTACTTCAATAATTTCATCAGCTGGTAAGGGCGGTAAAATACCAGCAAAGGCTTTAGCAAGCATTGTTTTACCAGTGCCGGGTGGTCCACTCATGGCCACATTGTGACCACCGGCGGCGGCGATCTCTAGCCCGCGTTTGGCGGTAGCCTGACCACGGATATCGCTAAAGTTGGCATTTAAATTTAACTCCGGTAAATCAATAATTGTGGTTGGAGCGGTGGTTAAAAATTGGCGAGGTTTATTACCCTCTTTTGGGCGTTCATCTAAGTGCTCAATTAACTCGGCTAAATTATTAACCGGATAAACATTAATCTCACTAATTAAAGCGGCCTCGCGCGCATTATCAGTGGGCACATAAACCTCTTTAAAACCAGCGCGCTTGGCCTTTTGGGTTAAAAGCAAGGTGCCTTTAATTGGTCGCAAGTTGCCGGCCAAACCTAACTCGCCTAAAAACATTTTTTGCTCTGGATTAAATTTAATCTCGCCGGCAGCCAGTAAATAACCTAAAGCAATACTTAAATCAAAAGCAGTCCCCTCCTTTTTAATATCGGCTGGCGCTAATGAAACAATAATCTTTTTATTGCCTTTAATTGGTGCTTTAAAGCCAGAGTTTTTAATCGCGGCATTAATCCGATCGCGCGCCTCCTCCACCGCCTTGTCGGCCAAGCCCACAATATTAAATGAGTGTAAACCTTTACCAATATCTGTCTCAATATCAACTAAGTCGGCCTCGAGGCCGACTAATTGTGCTGCGCTAACTTTAGATATCATGTTAACTCTAGCGTCCGTTAAAACTGTCTAGGTGAGTTTTACAAGTGCGAGCGGCAGGGTTGGCTTCTAAACGATCTAACTCAATTGGCTCGCCGCCAATCTCACAAACACCGTAAGTGCCGGCACTAATTTTAGCCAAGGCTGACTCTACCTCTTTAAGTCTAATCTCTAAATTGTGTTCAGTAGCGCGTCGCTCCTCCAACTCCTCAAACTCTTCAGCCACATCCTCACGTCGATCCATGGCGGAGGTCTCCGGCGTTGCCTGCCACTCCCCTGGTGTGCCAGGTTTAGGCTCGGCAATAGTGCTTAACTCATTAATAAGTCTCTCGCGCTCAGATTGTAATTGCTCGGCAAATTTGGTCGTATCCATATGCCTTAATTATAAAAAACTATTGAGTGGTCGGCAACGGGGTTTGGAAGAGGCCCAAGATTTTTTGGAAGGCGTCTACGCTCTCGGTCATAAGGAGGGTGTGTTGATCTAAAAAGGCGTAAATCATAATAATTTTGTTATTGCTGTCGCGGACTGTCCTTACCTCCACATTATTTATAACCTCGTTTTTAAAGCCATTATCGCGCAAGGTTCGGCTAAAGTTGGGATCATTTAATAAAGGCGAGAAGAGGGTGTCGGCTAAAGAGCTATCATTTTTAGCCAAACTGCTACCAGCGCGCTCATAAGATAAAACATTAAAAAGATAAAAAATAGCTGGCTCGGGTGCTTGATAAACTCCCAACATAAATTTATCACCCAAAGCCACTCTAAAATCTACTGGCAAGGCCAAGTCTAAGGCGGCCAAATAACGAGTTAAATCAACTTGAGTTTTAGTTATGGCGCCACCGGTAGTTTGGTCTACGCTTAAAGCCTCGGTAGGATAAAGATTAATAATTGGCCCGCCACCTGCCGCCGTGCTAGTAGGGGCTACTGCTTGGAGTCTAAGTTGATAAATACTTTGGCGTAATTCTAATGGGAGTTTGCCGGTTAAATATAGTTCCTGATTTTTTTCGGCCGGTAAAATACTGCTTACCTTAATAGCTGGTGTTTCAATTGTTACAGGAGCGCGATTAACCCAATACCAAGTGCCACCAGCAACAACAAGACCTAAAACAATTAAGCCAATAATACTGGCAATAACCATAGTTTTGCGCCGCTTGGCCTCGTTGGGCATTTTACTCTCGCCAAACTGATCAATAGACTCGCCTTGAGTTAGCTCGCTAATATTACCACCGCGGCGCAGACTCTCGGCTAAATCATCTTTAAAAGTGCGAACATTTTTAATCGCAATAGTTGGGTCACGTTTAATCTCGGCGATCATCTTCTCTGACCTAGCCACTTGCTCAAGACGGCGCTTTTTAGCCGCCGCTTCAGCGGCGGCTGCCTCGGCCTCGGCTCGCTCTTTAGCCTTAACTGCCTCGGCCGCTGCTTGGCGTCGTGCCTCTAAATCGGCGGCCAACTTTTTTTGTTGAGCTAATTCAGCGGCGGCCTTGGCCTCTTGCATTTTACGCCGCTCGCGGCGCTCATAACCCTCCATAGACGCTCGCGCTGTCTCGCGGCGCTTACTTACCTCGGCGGGTGGTAAATCCAATTTAACCTCGCCACCAACTGCCGGCGCTTTAACCGGTCTGGCTGGGCGAGCGCCGCCTAAAGCGGCGCGAGCTCGCTCACGAGCATCATTATTAATTGGATCAACCGGCATAATTTTAAAAAGTTAAGCAGTTAACTCGTCCTCAATTTGATCTAGGCGCGTTAATAATTTATCCTCTTCATCTAAAATAGTGCGATAGGCCTTAGTCTCTTGCTCCATTTTATCTTCTGCTGTCATGAGACGCTCCTCCACTTGCCACTTACTCTGCTCAATTTGATGACGTTTAGTTTGTACTTGCCAACGCTCCTCCTCTACGGCTCGGCGCTCTTTTGGTAAAGCTTGGATATCCTCACTAGCCTCAAGTTTATCCTCTTGCCCCTCCACCTCTTGCTCTTGATTAGTAATTGGCTCTAGCTCAATTTTAACTTGAGCTCGATTCTCATCTAATTTAATCCACGCCAACTCATATTGCTCTTTAATTTTAGCAATCTCCTCTAAACGCGTTTTAATTGTGGCGCGCTCGGCTTTTAAAGCGCGGAGATGACTCTCGGCCTCGTGCTTGGCCGCTAACTCTGGGCCTTGCATCGCCACAGCGGCCTCCTCCCGCTTCTCCTCAATGGTTTTGGGTGGTGGTGGCGGCGCGTCTAAAATCGCTTTAGTAAAATCATCCTCCTCATCGGGTTTAACCTCAGACTTAACTTCAGGTTTAATCTCGGGTTTAACTTCTGGCTTAATTTCAATTTTTTGTTCTGGAGAAATAATTGGTGCCGGGGCCACGCCTTCAGTTGGAGTTGGCGGTGTTGGCATTGGTGGCGCACCAAGTGGTTGATTGTTTAATGGATCCATACGTTCTTTATTATAACGACATACGCCCCAAAATGAAACCTAAAATTTTTTCTGTTAACTGAATAACGAGAAAGAAACAAAAAAGCTCGCCGTGTAATCACGGCGAGCGGGTGCTCGGGAGGAGAGGTTCTTGTTCTGACTCAGGTCCGCAAGGCGGAGAGAATCAATTACCCTTTTAGTCAGCCGAGGCTGAACCATGCCGAGCAAGTTTGGAACAAATTTGGAGTTAGGTGTGGAAAGCCTCCCCAATGATTCCAGAGGGATTCTTCCGCTGGGAAGCCCCCAACATCTCGTTGGTGATCGATAACAAGATCGGATCGATCACCTGGCGGAGTTGGACTGGTCCTACTCCCAACTCTTTGGCCTCGGCCGCCACATGCCTGCAGTATTCACTACCGGAGCACAAGCGGCCTTGGCGTTGCAATTGCCTACGGACAATCTTCCGCAAGACCTGCACCTCCTCTTCCAGTGTTAGATTTGGCACTAATATCACCTCCTTTCTAAAGAACTTACTTATTAATTATACACCCCAATATAATTTTTGTCAAGTATATTATTTTGTGGTTGGTGGGGGTTCTGGTTTTAAGCCTTTGTGGGTGGCGTAATCTGGATCAGCTTGTTTGAGTGATAAACTAATCCGGCCGCGATCATCAATTTCTTTTATTATCACTGGGATCGTTTCCCCTTCTGCTAAAACATCGCTCACTTTATTTATTCTAAACGGCGCCAATTCTGAAATGTGTACCAAGCCATCGGCGTCGTAACCAATTTTTACAAACGCGCCAAAGTCCATTAACTTAATTACTTTACCCTCAAATTTTTCTCCCACTTTATACTCGTGAGTAATACTCTCAATTCGTTGTTTGGCTAACAAGGCGCCCTCCCCCTTGCCGGTAATAAAGACCGAGCCATCATCCTCAATCTCAATCTCCGCGCCGGTCTCGGCGGCCAACTTTTGGATTACCTTGCCACCGGGGCCGATTACTGCGCCAATTTTATTAACTGGTATTTTAAGTGTCATAATTTGTGGCGCTGATGGTTTAAGGCTCTCGCGCGGCGCGGCGATGGCCGCGCCAATAACTTGCAAAATTTGCTCGCGGGCCGCGCGGGCTCGGGTCAAAGCCTCAATTAAAATTTTTGGTGCAATGCCACCAATTTTAATATCTAGTTGGATGCCAGTTACGCCATCTTTAGTGCCGGCCACTTTAAAGTCCATGTCGCCAAAGTGATCCTCGGGCCCTTGGATATCAGTTAATAACTCATATTTATTTTCATCACTTTCATCTTGCAAGAGACCAACCGCAATACCGGCCACTGGCGCTTTAATTGGCACGCCACCATCCATTAAAGCGAGTGATGAGCCGCACACCGAGGCCATGGAGGTGGAGCCGTTGGAGGCCAAAGCCTCAGACACTAAGCGGATAGTGTAGGGAAAAACTTCTTTACTTGGTATAACTGCGCGCAAACTTTTTTCTGCCAAAGCGCCGTGACCAATAGAGCGTCGCGAGGGGTTGCCAACTTTACCTGTCTCACCAGTGGAGAAAGGTGGGAAGTTGTAATGATGCATAAAACGTTTATCACCACTTGTTTCCATTCCCTCCAAAAGCAAGGCATCTTTTGGTCCGCCTAAAGTGAGGGTTGATAAAATGTGAGTCCCACCACGATAAAAAATACCGGTGCCATGCACCACTTCTGACAAGCCGCCAGCTTGAGCAAAAAGTGGGCGCACTTCATCTAGCTTGCGACCATCAGCTCGACGCTTATTATTGATCCCCTCACGGTGTAAAAGTTTATCAACCTCATTCTCAAAATAATCTAGGGCCAAGTTTATATCGCTGGCTGGGTAGGCCTCAATTAAAACGCGCCGCCAATCATCTTTAAGATTATTAATATTTTGTTTGTCGGCGCTAAATATGGCCGTGTCTAATTGTGGGGTAATTTTTTGATTGAATAACTCAATCACTTCAGGCAATAATTCTGGTTTGGGTAGAGACAGTTTTTGTTTACCCTCCTTACTTATAATTTCTTTTTGCCATTTTTCTAACTTTAATAATTCCTCCACCGCATAATTAAAAGCCTCACCTAATTTACTCTCCCCTACCTCGGCCGCCTCGGCCTCGATCATATTTATTTTCCCATCTTTGCCACAGATTAATAAGTCGAGTGGCGAGTTCTCTCGCTCGGTGTAACGAGGATTAACGGTGAAACTCTCATTATTTAAATTTAATCTTACGGCGCCTACTGGTCCGTCCCAAGGTATGCTTGAGACGCCGAGCGCTAGCGAGGCCCCAATAACCGCTGGCACATCTGGATCATTCTCACCATCAATAGATAAAACGGTAATCACCACTTGCACCTCATGTCTAATGTGTGAGGAGAAGAGGGGTCTAATTGTCCGATCTACAATCCGGCCCGACAGCACCGCCTCCTCCGATGGTTTACCCTCGCGTTTATTAAAACGGCCGCCCAAGATTTTTCCGGCGGCGTAAAACTTTTCTTCATAATCAACAGTGAGGGGGAAGTAATCTAAACCATCGCGCTCCTCTCCAATAACGGCGGTGGCTAAAATTAGGGTCTCACCATATCTAATCATTACCGAGCCGCTGGCCTGATCGGCCAAGTCGGAGAAGATGGCCGTTAACTTGCGCCCACCCACCTCCAGAGAATATTCTTTTTGTTTCATAGTAAGCTCGTTATACCACCAACTCACCCTAGGTGCAAAAAATATTAACGCCTATATAATACTCCTTATGGAATCTTTTAAATTTGATCAACCTGCTGAAACTTTTGGGAAACAATCCGTAGAACAATCTGAGGCTCTACGTTTACGGCAACTTTTGGAAGAGTTAGAAGCTGGATATAGTGATAAATCAGAGCATGAAAAATTGGTTAAGGAGCTTGTCTCTGGGATGTATAATTTGTTGTATGAGGAATGTTCTTCCCATGGTGGTGAACTTGTTGACCTGCCTTCTTTGTCGGACAAGTTAACTAAAGATGAGTCTTTAGTTGTGCGTAATGAGTTGCCAGAAAAGGTGTGGGGATTATTGCATGATGGTGAGATGGTGGTTGGTGAAGATCCTAACCCTGAATTGGCAGTAAATAGAGCCAATTCTTTAGAGTGGCAACCATCAGATCGTTTAGAGAAATTGAGGCCAGTTTATGAAGGAAGAAATAATTTTCACGGATTATTTTCAATAATAGGGGCTAAGCCATCTACTGAATTATCTCTCTCCCCAATAAAAAGTGAATCTGATGATGATATTGCCGCGATTAAACAATCAAAAACCTATTCTGAAGATTTGTTTCGTCGAGCTGAAGGTAAAATAAAAGAAGAGGATCTAAGATTTATAATAACAAGGACTCCGGGTAAATATTTTCCGCATGATCTAATGTCTGAAAGTGAACTATATAGTTTTAAGAAATCAGAAACTGAGTGGGAAAAATTTAGAGAAAAAGAATCAAGCCTAGCCGAGGCTAAAAAAAATCGCCAAATTATAGATACTCCTTACCCAAAGCGCCCACCGCCGTTTTTTATTTATCGCACTTTTTTATTTAATAAAAACGATCAAATAAAAAAAGCAGCCTAACGAGTAATTAATACGCGTAGGCCGCTAGCTATCGGAAATCTTTGAAAAGAATTGGAAGTTGAATATTTTTGATCTATTCAATATCCGCTCTTTCTGGGGTTGGGACATGGCCGCCAATTCTTCGGCAGCCTTTGGATCAAGGTCTGCAATCACTCTCTCTATGGTTTTTAGCCACAAGCTCCTTTCTTCCTCTGGTTGAGTGACTCTTATTGCGCGTAACTTTTTGAGGTTAGCGCAACCTTCCGAGAAGATTTTTTTCTGTTGATCAGATAATTTTCTTAACCTGATCATTTAACCCTCCTTCTGTTCTTGGCTAGCACACTGGATACAATGAATTGCGCCAGGTACGGCCACCAGCCGGTTTAGGTCAATTTGCCTGTGGCACTTTTGGCAGTTGCCATAGGTGCCGTCCTCAATTGCCTGCAGAGCCTTAACAATATGACCTGCAGCTTGCCACTTTGCCTTGATGTAAAAATTAGGCAAAAGCTTCCTGTCCAAATTGAGATAACGGCTCAATTTGACCTCCAGAATTTCTTTTTGTTTGGCTACGAATTCTGGTTTTAAGACCATCCCGTCCTTCCTCCTTAAGATTTAACCTTAACTACTCTATTATATATTAAGAGTTTTGTCAATATGAGAAGCTTTTGTCTAGCTTTGTTGTTTTTTGTTGTGGCTGCCAACGTTGCCGCCGATTAAATATTTGCGCAAGTTCTCGCCAAGATCAAAAAAGTCGTCAGCCGCCTCTTTAAGTTTGGCCGAGGAGCTTTTACCAAAGGAGACCATCTCCACTTGGCAGCCTAAAGACTGCAAGTGCTCTACTAGTGGGATAAAGTCGCCGTCGCCAGAGACAATAATTACCACATCTAATTTAGGTGCGAGTTGGATAGCATCTACCGCCAAACCTACATCCCAGTCAGCCTTTTTAGCACCGCTAGAAAAAATTTGTAACTCCTTAGAGCGGATCTCAATACCCATTTTACCAAGCGCTTCTAAAAACGCCTTCTCCTCCCCACCCTCGGTGGTTACTAAGTAAGCTAAAGCGCGGACTAACTGGCGGCCGCCTACGGCGTCCTTAACAATTTGTCCAAAGTTAACACGAGCGTGGAACAAGTTTTTAGCCGTGTGATAAAGATTTTGTGTATCAATAAACACGCCAACTCGTTGGCCTTTATGTTTAATTACCGACATATAAAAATATTAATTTGTTACTAACTACTAATCTGCCCAGAGATTGATTATGAAAAAGCTGTTATTTAACAGCGGCAGCTTCAGCCTTGGCCTCAGCCTTCTTCTTTTTCTCGCCTAAGTACTTCTCGTGAGAGCGGCGCTTAGAGACGAGCTTTAAAAGTCCACGACGAGAGTGGAAGTCCTTCTTATGTTTCTTTAAATGGGCGGTCAACTCGTTGATCCGCTCGGTAAGAAGGGCAATTTGCACCTCAGAAGAGCCCGTGTCCTTCTCGTGGACGCGAGTCTTCTTAATCGCAGTTAATTTCTTCTTGCTCGTAAGCATTGACAAAAGTCTAGCATATATCGCCCAAAAATGCAAGCCCCCACCCCACCCTTACTTTTAGGTGCTATAATATTGTGCGACCCTCCTTCGCCAAGGCTACGGACGGGCAAGCGTATGGCTATAACTGAAATTGAAAAATTAAAAATCCAATTTTTAGAATATATTGAGATTGAGAAGGGGCGGAGTTTAAAAACGGTAGAGAATTATAACCGCTATTTAACCCGCTTCATCACTTTTGGCGAGCTTAAGCGGGCCAGCCAAATTGATGACGACATAGTTAGGCGCTTCCGCCTCCATATTAATAGAGAGGAGTTAAAGAAGAATACGCAGAATTA
>CAYVQX010000010.1:14028-16156 GCA_964453715.1 uncultured Candidatus Saccharibacteria bacterium
AATGTGTCTGAAATTAATAAGGAATCAAAGTCCGGTAGACTTACTTCTAGAAGTATAGAAAGAATAGTTAAAAAGTATGCTATTGAGGCTGGTATCTCTAAAAAGGTTACCCCTCACACCCTCCGCCACGCCTTTGCCACCGATCTTTTACGCAATGGGGCTGATATCCGCTCGGTGCAGATGATGCTTGGCCACGCCAATGTGGCCACCACTCAAGTGTATACTCACGTTACCGATAGTCAGTTAAAAGAGGTGCACAAAAAATTCCACAACAAAAAATAGCTTGCTCTGAGCGAAGTCGAAGAGTTATCCACAGGTAAATTATTTGTCTTATATAAAGTCTTTTAGTAAACTATAGGACAGATACGATTTGGTCATTACCGAGTTAAAGGACATTCTATTTCTTTTTCTCTAACAATATTTCTCCACCCGTTGGAGAAAATAAAATAGAACAGCCTTTCCAGCCCCGCCATTATTCATAGTGCGGGGTTTTTCTTTGTAATAAAACCTTATTTTACGCCGTGTTTTTTGCGGATCACCGCTAATTCCTCTTGCTCCTTCTCGTCTCTAGCCTCTTTACCACTCTCCCCTAGTTTTAAGAGTTCCTCATCTGGTAATTTAATCAATTCTCCAGCTTTGGTTAATAAATAATCTTTAGTATTTAAGTCGGGATTATCCAACACTTCCTCCAATAAAGCATGCAAAATATAGCCAATTTTTGGTCCTGGCTTTAGATTTAAATCTTTAATTAAGTCGTTACCGTCAATTTTAAGCATAGTTACTGAGGTTGGGGCGCGCATAGCCTCCTCAATCATTGATTCATACTTACGCAAGCGATAAGGCGCCTCTTTGGGACGACCCATGCCAATACGGTCGCAAGCGCGCACTTTCATTAAATCCCAAACATTGTCGGCTCCTACTTTAGCCACAATTCTCCGTGCTGCCGAGAGGGTAATTTTATCAATATCGGTGAAAAACATGTGATTGCGGACCAATTTCTCTACTGTCTCGGTCAATTTAATGGGGAATTTGAGATCCATCATGATTTTTTTGGCCATCTTAGCTCCCACTACCTCATGACCATAAAAAGTCCAATCTTTTTTCTCCTCTGACCAGCGCCTAGTGCGTGGCTTACCAATATCGTGGAAGAGGGCTGCTAGTCTCACGTGTAACGGCCAGTCTCTGTCGGCAGAATGCTGGACTACCCTAACCGTATGCTCCCAAACATCGTAAATATGATCACCATTTTGTTCTACAGCAACTGATTCTAAGGTTTCACGTATAACATGTTCCATTACTCCAAGCTCAACCATTAGTTTTAAGCCCAACATAGGCTGTTTGGACATCAAAAGTTTAATAAATTCATCACGAATGCGCTCTTTAGAGATCTTAGATAGTAAGTGAGAAGTTTTTTTAATCGCCTCAGTTGTTTGAGGCTCTATTTTTAGCTCTAATTCGGCCGTTAAACGCACGGCACGCATGGTGCGTAAGGGATCCTCGGTTAAACGCGTCTGCGCGTCTCCTACAGCGCGTAGGAGGCTGTCTTTTAAGTCCTTGATACCACCAAATGGATCTAACCACTCCCCCGTGCTTGTCCTATAAGCAATAGCGTTAATAGTAAAGTCGCGACGACTTAAGTCGTCGTTAATATGATTGCTAAATTTAACTTCATCAGGATGACGAGAGTCAGAATACTTACCTTCCAATCTAAAAGGGGTGATCTCTATATTTTTTAAACTCTCTTCTGCTTCATCTTCATTTACTACCGTTACGGTGCCAAAATCGTTGTTGTAAAATGTTTTTGGGAAAAGGGTCTCAATCTCGTTGGGTTTAGCGCTAGTGGCTAAATCCCAGTCTTTAACTGGGCGCCCTAAGAGTAAATCACGCACCGCTCCCCCCACCAAGTAGGTTGAAAAACCGTTATCCTCTAACGTTTTTGCGGCGTTTAAGATGATTTTTGGGATATTTAGCTCTTTAGCCATAATAAGCCTATTCTAGCTTAAACTTTGATTAATCGCCATTTTTATTGTATTTTAAGAAGGCATTACACCTGCTCCCGTGGTGAAATGGATATCACGACAGGCTTCGAACCTGTTATTGGGGGTTCGAGTCCCTCCGGGAGCACAGC
>CAYVQX010000011.1:0-3459 GCA_964453715.1 uncultured Candidatus Saccharibacteria bacterium
GTCCTACCACACGCACAAAGTTTATCTTAAGTCAGTGTATTTTTGAGTTGAGGAGCGGTGGAGTAAAGCTTGGCTAAAAAAGTTGGTAGCGTAAATTAAGGCAGTTTTTAAAAATCCTTGCCCTTTTAATCGGCGGGCTGAGGTAGGCATAACTAGTTTTAAATTAAATTTAACTCGGCCAAATTTACTTGCTCGCCGTGCAATATCGGTGTCCTCACCATAAAACTCAATCGCAGTATTGAAGCCACCCATTTGTTCTAAAGCTTTACGACTAATTAAAAAGTTGCCACCGACTATCATGTAGCCAGTTAACCAATAGAGGGGTAGGGCTGTGTACCAATACAATTTTACTAATAGTTTTTGTAAGGTGGTTGAATCGTAGTAAATATAAGGCCCACTTAAAGCGGCTAATTTTGGATTTTGTTCAAACTCTTGTTTGGCCAATTTAGACCAATTTGGGGGCATTTGGGTGTCGGCATCAATGTAGGCTAAGATCTCGCCCTGCGAGGCTTTAAAACCAGCTTGGCGGGCCTTGGTTAAGCCTTTACGCTCTTCCCGCACCACTTTAACGTTAGGGTATGATCCAGCAATGGCGGCTGTATTATCGGTGCTAGCGTTGTCTACCACAATAATTTCTAAAAAATCACCACCACTATTTTTAATAGCTGCCTCCAAACAAGCGCCTAAATATTTTTTCTCATTATAGGCCGGGATAATAAGACTGATTGTTTGGTTGTTGGTCATATCTTTAAATTTTTAATCTTAACATCATAAAAATTTGCCAAACATAAGTAATTGGGGAGATGGTTTTAAAAATATCAGCGATCATTTTTATTTCACCTATAAAACCAGACCATAAACCATGTTTTTTGTATTTAAAAGGACTTATTACATTTGGCCAGTTAACTATTTTTAAACGATAACGATGTTTAATAATAATGTTGTTTAAAAATACCTCTAGTCCAAATTTTGGTAGATAGGGTATTTTATCAATCTGACTGTCGATTAGTTGTTTAGGGAAAACTCTTTCTCCAGAAATAAAATCTAAACCAATGATTCTCCAAATTTTAGGACTGTTAATTCTAAGGCTTACACTAATATCAGCTTTATCATTTAAAACAGGCTCTAGTAATAAGTCTAAATTATTAGCGGTTAGACCAATTAAATCCGCGTCTAACATTATTATTATCTCTCCTAATGCTAGTTTAAGACCATCATAAATACTCTGACTTTTACCTTTATTGTTTGAATGTTCAATAAATCTAATTGTAGGGAATCTCCCGATTACTTCTTGAGTGTTATCAGTTGAGGCGTCATTTATAACAATTACCTCATCGATTAGTTTATGAGATATTGCTACGTTTATAACCTTTTCTAGTCGAGGGCCCTCATTGTAGGCCGGTATAATGCAAGATACTTTAATCATGTGTGTCCTTTTTTATTTGAGTTTTAGCATATTTATAGATAAAGAAATAGCTGCCAACAAAGATAATAAGTACACCACCAAAAAATAATCCGCCATAAGTTATGTATTTAGTGGCTAATGAATATGATTGACCTAAATAGTAACCAATTACTACTAGCAAGGCATATTGGAAGATTGTTACCGGTATGGTATAGGATAAAAATTTTTTAAGGGTCATATTTACCAAGCCGGCGCTAATTAAAAATGGGATACTTAAGCCGTAAGCTAATTTACTAAAAAACATTGTTTTTTGCCCATGATTATTCCAGAGGTGTTCTAAGATGTGTATATTACTACTTATAATACCGTTAGATTTAAAGTATTTGGCTTTAATCTTGTTGTAATTACCAAATCGGCCAAGATAATAATAAATAGTGTCGGGGATAATGTCGCCAAAAAGTAAAATAATATAGGCGGGGATAAAGCTTAAATATCCAATAGAGATTAAAAAGCCTACCACTAGCGCCACCACTGGGCCCTCTACGGCCGCGAGGGGGAAGAGGATAAGGTAGCGGTAATGCTCAATTAGGGGTATTAGCGACTCCATATGGCCCATTATGCCGTAAAAGCCTTTTTTGATACAATGCCGGAGATGAATTATCGCGACTATTTTAAGGGTAAAAAAGTGACTGTTATGGGACTTGGACTCCTCGGGCGGGGGATCGGGGTGATTAAATTTTTGGCCGAGCAGGGAGCCGAGTTAATTGTGACTGATTTAAAAACAGCCGAGCAATTAACGCCGGCCCTTAAACAACTCTCAAAATATAAAAATATTAATTATGTTTTAGGTGAGCATCGTTTGGAAGATTTTTCGGCCCAAGGCCGATCCGCCTCGGGCGGAAAAGATTTAATAATTAGAGCCCCTAATGCACCATTAGACTCTGTTTATTTAAAAGAAGCAGAGAAAAGTGGGGTAGAGATTGAGCAAGACGCCTCTTTGTTTTGTAAGTTGGCACCAACGGGGGTTAAAATTATTGGTATCACTGGCACTAGAGGTAAAAGCACGGTGACCCATTTACTGTATGAGATTTTAAAAACAGCTAAAAAGAATGTTTACTTGGCTGGTAATGTGCGTGGCACTGCCACCTTGCCCTTACTTAAAAAAGTTAAGGCCGGAGACTATGTGGTAATGGAGTTAGACTCATGGCAGTTGCAGAGTTTTAAGCACTTCTCGCCTCAGCTCGCTATTTTTACTACCTTTATGAACGATCACCAGAATTATTACCGCAATAGTATGGAGCGCTATTTTGCTGATAAAGCCAACATTTTTAAACATCAAACTAAAGATGATGTGTTAATTGCTGGTAATCAAGTAGTGACTAAGATTAAAACCTTTAAACCTAAGGCCAAATTAATTACTCCTAAACAATCACTCTTGCAGGGGCAACACCGTGAGTATAACGCGGCGCTAGCTAGTGCCGCGGCCAAGGCCTTAGGTATAAGTGAGTCGGTGATTAAAAAAGCGGTTAAAAACTTTAAGGGTTTGCCAGGGCGATTGGAATTAATAAAAAATGTTAAGGGGGTAAAATATTATAACGATACCACCGCTACCACACCAGATGCGGTGATGGCGGCCGTGCATGCGCTTAAGGATTATAAAGGTAAGATAGTTTTAATTGGTGGTGGCGCTGATAAGGAGCTAGATTTTAAGCGCTATGGCCAGATCGTGCCCAAATATTTAAAAGAATTAATCTTGTTTGAGGGGAGTGCCACTACTAAAATCTTAGCCACCTTACCGTTAAAATGGCAGAAGCAGGCCGTGATAGTTAAAAATATGCCGGATGCCTTTAAGTGTGCCACTGCTTTAGCTCAAAAAGGAGATTTAGTTTTATTATCTCCCGGTGCCGCCTCTTTTGGTATTTTTAAAAACGAGTTTGACCGCGGTGATCAATTTAATAAATTGGTTAAAAAACTTAAATAAGCTATAGTTGGGTTATGGCAAGTCCAGTTATAAAACCTCTCCTATTTGAGACCTATTTGGCGATGATTAATAA
>CAYVQX010000011.1:3559-16067 GCA_964453715.1 uncultured Candidatus Saccharibacteria bacterium
TAAGTAATAATTTTAAAACTAAAGCCATTGCTAAACATCATTTTAAATATGAGGGGAGTGATTTGGGCGAGCGAGCGATTACCGCTATCTATACTCACCCTAAGTTTATGAAGCATGATTAAAACTCGCTTCTCGCAACACTTGGATCTCTCGCACGAAGAGCACAAGCTTAAGGGCTGCGGGATTGCCAGTTTGGGTATGCTCTTGGGCGATAAGGTCACTAATTTAGATGAGCTTTATCATTTGGGCTTAGAGCAGGGTGCTTATTTGCCTGGGGTGGGGTGGAAGCATGCTGGCTTGGCTAATTTGGCCAAACATTTTGGTTTTAAAAATTCTTATAATTTAGATTTAGCTAAAGAGAGTAGGGAAGTTGCTTTAAATAAATTAAAAGAGGAGTTAGAGAAGGGCCCGGTTATGGTTTCTGTTTACACTAATTACTACCCCTTAAATAAAGATGGCCATTTAATTGTTCTCCTCTCTTTAACTGATGAGCAGGCGGAAGTGTTGGACCCGGCGGCTAAAGATCATGCCGACATCCACCAATTTATCCCCGCCTCACAATTCCTTATTGGCTGGAAGAAGAGATTTATCGTGATAAGATCATAGTCTATGGTAAATGTTGATAATAGAAGTGACCCCACTTCGCTAAAGCTTCGCGGGGCAAAGAAGGTTCACTTTATTGGCATTGGGGGGATTGGGGTCTCGGCTATTGCCCGGATGCTTTTATTGGAGGGTAAGGAGGTCTCGGGCTCGGATCAGAGCGCTAGTTTGGTAACGGAAGAATTGGCTAAGTTGGGCGCGAAGATTTTTATTGGTCAGAAGGCCGAGAATGTGGCCCCAGATACTGATTTAATAATTTATACCATCGCCATCCCGCACGATAATCCAGAGCGAGTAGTGGGGGAGCACCTCAATATTCCGGCCGTTACTTATCCCGAGGCCTTGGGCCAAATTTCTAAATCTAAAACCACTGTAGCCGTGGCTGGTACTCATGGTAAAACAACGACCACGGCGATGATTGCCCAGATTGCCCTTGAGGCTAAATTAGATCCAACAGTAGTAGTGGGGAGTTTTATGTTAAATGAGGACGGTGGTAAAACCAATTTTGTAGCCGGTAATGGAGATTTATTAATTGCCGAAGCTTGTGAGTATAAGCGCTCGTTTTTAAATTTATCACCTAAAATTGTGATTATTACCAATATTGATGAGGATCATTTGGATTATTATAAAGATTTAGCCGATATCCAAAGTGCGTTTATAGAGCTGGTGGAGAAAATACCGAGTGATGGATTTTTAATTTGTGATAAAAATGCGGTTAATTTACAACCAGTTATTAACGCGGCCAAATGTCAGATCATTAATTACACCGAGGAGGGGATTGAGGGGCTAAATTTAATGGTGCCGGGGGAACATAATGTAAGTAATGCCCGGGCGGCGCTAAGCGCCGCCCGGGTGCTGGGAGTTAATTCTACTGTGGCGATTAAAGCCCTTAACTCCTTCCGCGGCACTTGGCGTCGCTTTGAGTTTAAGGGTGAGATAGCTGGCGGCGCATTGGTTTATGACGATTACGCTCATCATCCCACCGAGATTACAGCTACGCTCCGCGCCGCGCGCGACAAGTTCCCCGCGCGGCGCTTAATAGTAGTTTTCCAACCCCATCTCTACTCTCGGACCAAGCTTTTACTAACCGACTTTGCTAAGAGTTTACAGCTAGCCGATCAAGTTTTATTGGCGCCAATTTATGCTGCTCGCGAGGCTCCTGACCCAACTATAAGTAGTGAGATTTTGGCTGCGGCCATCGGCCCCAAGGATAAAAGTTTTGATCACTTTAATGAGATAGTTGATTATTTAAAAAATAATTTGACCCCTAACGACCTGGTTTTAACCGTCGGAGCCGGCAATATTTGCGAGGTCGCCGACCTATTGTTACAATAAGCCCATGCAAATCTACAAGATGAAGAGCGTGTGGCGCAGTCGGACTATAGCAATTTTGGGAGGTTTGGTTATCTTCCTCGCTCTTTTTTCTGGTTTCCCTGGCTGGTTAGAGAAGCCGCTCTACTTCTTACTTGGTCTATTTATCGTGATCTTTGGTTTGGCGGGCAGTCGGCCTGAAGTATCGCCGACTGCCAATCCTGAGATCTCATGACTTTCTATAAAAATAATCAAACTTTAATTTTAATTGGTCTTGGTTTGATCATTTTGTTAGCTGGAGCCTATATTTTTTCAGCCGGTTTTTTATCTGGTGCCGATTATACTTACCTTTCTCCCGAGGCTACAACCTCACCAGTTTTTGAGCCGCCAAGTACTCTCCATGTTAAAACTCCAAAGCCAACCAAAGGTATTTATTTAACTGCTTGTGCGGCTAGTACCCCATCTTTACTAAATCATGTTTTAAAAATAGTTAAAGACACGGAGTTTAATTCTATTGTTGTTGATCTTAAAGATTATTCTGGGACAGTTTCTTTCCCTACTGTTGATCCTAGTTTACAAGATCATGCGGCTGGCGGTTGTACTATCCCTAAATTAAAAGAGCTGGTAGAAGAGTGGCATAAAGATGGGATTTACGTTATTGGCCGGATCACTGTTTTCCAAGATCCTTATTACACTAAACAACATCCAGAGTTGGCGGTTAAAAAGGCTGATGGCGTAACCGTGTGGAAGGACCGCAAGGGCCTAAGTTTTATTCAAGTTGGGGCTAAGCCTTACTGGGATCATGTCGTGGCTTTAAGTAAAGAGGCTTACAATTTAGGTATAGATGAAATTAATTTTGACTACGTTCGTTTCCCATCCGATGGTGACATGAAGGATATCTCCTTCCCACTTAGTGCTGGTCAAAGTAAGCCTGAAGCGTTAGAAAATTTCTTTAAATATCTTCATGAGCAGTTAAAGTCTACCGGACTAGTTACGTCGGCTGATTTATTTGGTATGACCACTACCAATACTGATGATTTAAACATTGGCCAAGTCTTAGAGCGGGCCTTACCTTATTTTGATTATATTGATCCAATGGTTTACCCGTCACATTACCCACCCAAATTTAATGGCTGGGCTGACCCCAATAAACATCCCTACGATTTAATTTATTTTGTTCTTAAAGAGGGAGTGCGCCGGACTACTGCTGCTACCACCACCGTTGAGGCTTTTACTCATGAGCGTGTTGGCACCTCTACTCCAGCGGTATTTAGTAAGCCAGTTTATGACGCAAGTAAAATTAGGCCTTGGTTACAAGATTTTGATTATGGTGGTAATTACGATGTGCCAGAAATTAAGGCTCAAATTAAGGGTACTTATGATGTGGGGTTAGACAGTTGGCTTATTTGGGATCCGGCTAACAGATACACACCAGCTGCTTACGAACCGGCCTCCTAATTTGCTATACTAAAAGGAGCAATGGAATTTACTCCTCATTTAAATTTTTTCGGTCAAACTGACCACCGTGGCCGGCGGATTCAATTTGGTATTAAGTCTGAAGATCGCTCTCGTCACATGTATGTTATTGGTAAAACCGGCATGGGTAAGTCTACCTTGTTGGAAAACTTGGCCATTCAAGATATTAAAAACGGTGAGGGTCTGTGCTTTATTGATCCACACGGCAGTACCGCTGAAAAATTATTAGATTATGTACCCGAGGAGCGGATTAAAGATGTTCTTTATTTTGCTCCTTTCGATTTGGATCATCCAGTAGCCTTTAATGTGATGGAGGATATTGGTGCCGATAAGCGCCACTTGGTACTCGCGGGTTTAATGAGTGCTTTTAAAAAGCTTTTTGGTGAAGAGAGTTTTTCCGATCGAATGCAGTACATTTTACAAAACACTATTTTAGCTCTTTTGGAGTATCCAGATGCCACCATGTTGGGGATTAATAAAATGCTCTCCGAGAAGGAGTATCGCAATAAAGTTATTGCCAATATTACTGACCCATCTGTTAAGTCTTACTGGACTAAAGAGTATGCCGGTTATACCGAGCGTTTTGCGGCTGAGGCAATACCGGCGATTCAAAATAAAATTGGTCAATTTACCTCTAACCCCTTGGTCCGTAATATTATTGGCCAACCTAAATCTACTTTTAACTTCCGGCAGATGATGGATGAGAAGAAGATTTTAATCATTAACTTATCAAAGGGGCGTCTTGGTGAAAATAATGCCAACTTACTTGGTAGTATGATTATTACTAAGCTTTATTTGGCGGCCATGAGCAGAGCCGAGGAGGAAGCTTCAGTTTTAAAAAAGTTGCCACCGTTCTTTTTATACGTGGACGAGTTTCAATCTTTTGCTAATGAGAGTTTTGCCGATATTTTGTCTGAAGCTCGCAAATATAAGTTAGCTTTAACTATTGCTCACCAATATATTGAGCAAATGCCGGAGGAGGTTAGGGCGGCGGTGTTTGGTAACGTTGGCACCACCATTTGTTTTAGAGTTGGTCCCTTTGATGCCGAGGTACTAGAGAAAATATTCTTCCCCACTTTTACTAAAGAGGATTTGGTTAATTTGGGCCGTTTCCAAATGTATTTGTCTTTAATGATTGATGGGGTAGGCTCACCACCCTTCTCAGCCACGACTATCCCGCCAATTGTTCAACTCGGGCCATCCTTTAAAGAGGATATTATCCGTTCTTCGCGCTTTCAATTTTCTAAAAATCGATTGGAGGTGGAGGAGGGTATTAAAAAAATGCACGGGGTAGATGAGGTAGTAAAAAAGCCGGCTCCAGCGCCAGTTTCTGCCCCAGCGCCTACACCAAAGCCAGTGCCACCTCCAAATTTAACCCCTAAGCCAAATGCTGGCCTAGCTTCTAAACCGGCCCCAGCTCCAGAGTCGGTTAAAAAAATGTCTTTAGCTGATCTGGCGCCTAAAAAGGCGGCTGAAAATCAAGCCCACAAAACCGAGCTCAAGGCGATTTTAGAGCAGGTTATAAACAGTCAACCTAAGCCCACTCCTAAACCAGAGGTCAAAATAGAGAGTAAGCCCATAATTAACTCGACCCCACCACCTCCTCCCAAACCTAAAGAAGTGCCTGAAGATGTGCTAAAAAAGATGCTTGAGGTATAATTGAGTCCCTATGTCTAAACGGGTGCTAATTTTCTCGACCGCTTATTTACCGCTTGTTGGCGGAGCCGAGTTAGCGGTTAAGGAGTTAACTGACCGTCTTACTAACTTTGAGTTTGAACTTATTACGGCCAAAATTGATCCCAAATTACCATCGGTAGAGCAGGTGGGTCGGGTTAAAGTTTACCGTTTGGGTTGGGGGAGTCGTTTGGATAAGTTAATCCTCGCTTTTTATGGCGGTAAATTTGGCGCTAAACTCCACGCTAAAAATAAATATGATGTCACCTGGGGTGTGATGGCCAGTTTTGCCGGTTTGGCCGCTGCTAGTTTTAAGAAAAAAACTAACACGCCCTTTTTATTAACCTTACAAGAGGGTGACAATTTAAATGAGGTTGAGAGTAAAATGGCGCCTTTGTGGTGGAAGTTTAAAAATATTTTTACCTCGGCTGATTATGTCCAATGCATCTCTAGTTATTTGGCGGCGTGGGCCCAAAAAATGGGCGTAACCGCGCCGGTAGAAGTGGTGCCTAATGGTGTAGATTTACCAGTTTTCTATTGTGATCAAGAAAAAACTTGTGGTGGAGACTCTTCAACTAAAACTATTTTTACCGCTTCGCGCTTAGTTAAAAAAAATGCGGTAGACGTAATTATTGAGGCTTTAGCTATTCTCCCTGACTATTTTAAATTAAAAATTGCTGGTACCGGTGAGGAAGAGGATAAATTAAAAACCTTAATTAAAAAGCTTGGCTTAGAAAATAGGGTAGAGTTTTTAGGTAATTTAAATAAAGAGGCCGTGGCTAAAGAGTTGTCCCACGCCGATGTTTTTACTAGGCCATCGCGCTCGGAGGGGTTGGGTAACTCGTTTCTAGAGGCTTTTGCCGCTGGGGTGCCAGTGGTGGCCACGCCAGTGGGTGGTATCCCTGACTTTTTAAAAGATGATGAAACTGGTTTTTTGGTGCCAGTTGATGACCCGCAAGCTTTAGCTGAAAAAATTAAATTTATTACTAGCCCTCAAAATAAAGAAAAAGTTTGGGCTGTTATTAATGCCGCTCGCGCGCTCGTTAAACAAACTTACAATTGGGACACCCTGGCTCCAAGACTAGCCCAAATCTTAAATCAATTGTAGAGTTAGAGGGTATGAAGATACTTATTGCGACAGGGATTTACCCACCGCAAATTGGGGGTCCAGCCCAGTATGCTAAAGAGCTCGCTTTGGCCTTAGAACGGGCCGGAGAAGAGGTTTCAGTCATCACTTATGGTAAAGAGCGGGGTCTGCCAACGGGTGGCCGTCATTTGGCCTATTTTTTGAAGGTTTTGCCAGTGGTGAGGCGGGCCGATTTAATTATTGCTTTAGACACTTTTAGTGTTGGATTCCCTGTGGCTTTAGCCGCTAGAGTATTGGGTAAAAAATTAATTATCCGTACCGGCGGCGATTTTTTATGGGAGCAATATGTAGAACGGACGGGTGAAAAAGTTCTCTTCCGCAATTTTTATCAAACAACGGTTAAAAAATGGGACAAAAAAGAGCAATGGATTTATAAAATAACCAAGTTTACACTCCATCAAGCGAGCATGATAGTTTTTAGTACTGATTGGCAAAAACAGATTTGGCTCAGTCCGTATCAGTTAAAAGATAGTCAAACTGCTATTATTGAAAATTATTATGGGCCCAAGGAGCGGAGTTATGAGGCCGATGGTAAAATCTTTTTAGGAGCCACCCGACCCTTAGTGTGGAAAAATTTAGACACTTTAGGTAAGTTGTTTTTTGACCTTAAACGTCATGACGGCACTCTCCAATTAGATTTAGAAAATGCTCCTTATGAACAATTTTTAGAGAAGATGCGTCACGCTTACGCTGTTATTTTGGTCTCGTTGGGGGACATTAGTCCCAATATGATTTTAGACGCTATTAGGATGGGTAAGCCATTTATTTTAACCAAAGAGACTGGTCTTTATGATAAGCTCCGTGGCTATGGTTTGTTTGTAGATCCAGAGGATGAGCGTGATATTGGGGAGAAGGTTCTAACCATGGCTGATCCTGAAGAATATGCTCGCTGGCGGGTGCGAGTTAATCAATTTAATTTTACTCACACTTGGGATGAAATTGCCGCCGAGTTTATTAATCTTGCACAAACTATATGAGAGTCTTAATGATCTCTACTGATAGTAAGGCTTTAGAGTTAAATAGTGCTGTGGCTGACAGATTGCGCGCCTACGGCGCGCTGGTAGATCGTTTAGAAGTTATTGTACTTGGCCAAAGTTTAAAAGATAAAATAGACCTTTCAACAAAAGTAACCGTGTATTCTTTGGGGTCGAGATCAAAATTTTTTTGGCTGCCAACAGCTTTTAAATTGGCTAAATCTATTGAGGCTGATGTTATTACCTGTCAGGATCCTTTCTTTGCTGGTTGGCTTGGGTGGAGACTTAGCTATATAAAAAAAATCCCTTTTGAAATTCAGGTTCATACCGATTTCTTAAGTTCAGGTTTTATTAATTTCTCCTTATTTAATAGGTTTAAAACCTATCTAGCTCTTTGGTTATTACCAAAAGCTTCAGGAGTGCGAGTGGTTTCAGAGCAAATTAAAAAATCCATGCTTACTTCTCAATTAAAACTTAAATGTGATCCAGTTGTATTACCGATTTTTGTTGATTATGAAAAAATTATCAATCACATTCCAGCTTTTGATCTTCACCAACTTTACCCACAATTTGATAAGATTATTGTTTTAGCCTCTCGTCTAACAAGGGAAAAAAACTTACCCCTAGCAGTTAAAGTTTTTAAGGGTATTTACAGACAATTGCCAAGGACTGGCCTAGTAATTGTAGGTGATGGGCCAGAGAGATTTAGTTTGGAAAACCTGATTAATAAATTAAATTTAAATTCCCAAGTCAAATTTAAGGGCTGGCAAGATGACGTTCTTTCTTATTTCAAAACAGCAGACCTTTTTCTCCAAACTTCAGTTTATGAGGGTTATGGTTTATCGTTATTGCAGGCTATAATTTCTGGTTGTCCGGCTGTGTCTACTCCTGTTGGTATTGCTAATGATTATCCAAATCAGGTTAGGGTAGGGCAAACCGCAAAACAATTAATTGATAACTCTCTCGCTGTTTTAGCTGGACCTAAATACGAGCCCTTACCAATGGTCAATAAGTTTGGTGATTATCAAAAATACTGTCAGTTAATTGTTTCTGAATGGCAAAAAATAAAATGAAAAAGTTTATTATAGGATTAACTATTTTCCTGGCAATCGTTGTGGTTGGTCTACAGGTGGCCTACTCTTATGCTTATTTAGCCCCAGATAGCTTTACTTACTTTACTATGGCTCGACAAGTTTATGACTCAGGGCAACTATTTTCTTTTTCAGGAGTTGACCACACTACTGGTATTCATCCAGGGTTCTACTTTTTCTTAATTCCTTTTTATTATTTTTTTAGCATTAATCTGCCGGCTGGATCATTGATTTTGGGAGCCTTATTACTGGCTGGTGCCGTATTGTTACTTGGCGATATTTTTGGTTTGGGGGCCGCTGTTATTTTTGCCTTAGGATTTTTGACTCCTTACGGCCTCACTTTAGCTAATAGTGGCATGGAGTCTAGTTTGGCTGTTCTAAGTTTGTCTATAGTCATTTTTATTATTGTTAAGAATAAAATTTTTAAGTTACCCTTACCTTTAAATTATGGCATTGCTCTGGCTTTGGGTGGAGCTTTGGGTTTAATGGTTTTTTCTCGTTTAGATTTAATTTTTGTAATTATGTCTATATTGTTTTCAATAAGTTTGAGCCGGCTAATATATAATGGTTGGTCTCTCAAAAATATAAAATTTTTAGCGATTGATCTTTTTTTAATTTTTTTGCCAATAACTGTTTTTTTATTTACAGCGATTGGTCTAAATTTAATTTATGGTGGCGCTTTGCTACCTATATCGGGCGCACTTAAATCTTCTTTTCCTCATCCATCAGTTAATTGGTTTAATAATTTATTGACTCTTAAAATTTTTGTTTTAACAGCTATTTTAACTTTTGGATACCTATTATTTTACTGGTTTAAATATAAAAAAAATGATTGGCTTATTTTTTCTCTTTGGACGGCCGTTTTGTTTTTAGGTGCCTATAACGCCTTATTTGCTTCCGGTATAGGGGCTTGGTATGGGGCTTTTCCTTTTGCTGTTTTACTTTTAAGCCTTATCTTAAGTTGGCGAGAATTTGGTGTAAGATTGAATGTTTGGCTAAAATCTAAACCAATTTTATTGGCTACTTTTTTAAGTCTATTTGCCGTTTTATTAATTGCGGCCAATTTAATCTTTATATCTTCGCGGGTTGATTGGGTTTTACCTCATGCTATCGCCGCACAATATCTAAATACCTTACCAGCTGGCTCTGCGGGAGAATTAAAAGATGGAGTTTTTGCTTTTTATTCTAAACGACCAGTTTTTAGTTTAACTGGTTTAGCTAATAATGAAGAATATGTTAAGGCTGTTAAGGGTGGCCAGTTGAGAGATTATTTTAAAAAACATGACATTGCTTATGTTGTTGCTGGTTCAATTTATTCTGGTGTTCAGGTTGCGGGGCACGGGACAGATCTAACTCTTTGCCATCAGCCAATTTATGATCAGGGGTTTGTAGCCATATTTAAGGCGTCTGATTGCTTATAGGTCTTTTTTTTGTTACCGTTAAGCCATTCTAACCACCTAATTACAATGTCTTGGCTAACTTGGGTTTTTTTAATACTCGCCTTCGGTTTTAATTCTGTGGCTAATGTGTTGCTTAAATTAGGGTCCCGCCAAGGTTTAGTTTTGTCTAATTTATCATTTTCCAATCTAATTTTGGCTAATTGGCAAGTTTGGCTAGGTTGCCTTCTGTTTGCGGCTAATGTACCTTTTTATTTTTTAGCTTTACGGAGTATGCCAATATCTATTGCTTATCCAATTATGGTGGTAATGAGTTTTTTAATAATTAATTTGTACGCTGTCTTATTTTTAGGTGAGCATCTAGTTGGTTGGCAAATCCTCGGTTACTTTTGTTTGATTGTTGGTTTGTTGTTGGTAGTTTTGAATAATCATTAATTATAAGATGAAAAATTTTCTCCAACTCAAACCACCACTAGGAGAGAAACAGCTTTTTATCTTAGATTTAGACGGGACTATGGTTCCGGATAAAAATGATGGCTTTTCTCAGGATATTATTGATCAAATTAAGAATTTTGCCACTAGTGGTGAGGTAATTATTTGTTCCAATGGTTCACCTGCTCGAGCTGAGGCTTTAGCTCATTTGTCTGGTGTTAAGGCAGTGGCTGGCATTAAGCCGTGGCAAGGTGAATTGAAACCATTTTTAACTGATCATCAGGCGGTGGTTGTAGGTGATAAGTATTTAACCGATGGTTTATTGGCTAAAAATATTGGAGGACAGTTTATTAAGGTTAGACGTCTAATTTCACCCGCTGATAGTGTTTTAACAAAATTAAGTTATGGTCTTGATGATTTAATTTGGACCACTGTTCCGGCTATTCAGCTACTTAGGCCAACTCAATGGGTTAAAAATTTATTGGTTTTCTCACCCTTATTTTTTGCTCATGGTTTAAGTCAGTCTAATT
This sequence comes from uncultured Candidatus Saccharibacteria bacterium, assembly GCA_964453715.1. Lineage (GTDB taxonomy): Bacteria > Patescibacteriota > Minisyncoccia > Phycocordibacterales > XYD1-FULL-46-19 > JAGORB01. The sequence continues at coordinate 14,192 of CAYVQX010000011.1, forward strand.
TAGTTTTTAATTCTTTGGTTGCCTTTGCTATTTTTTCTGTGGCCGCCTCCACTGTTTATGTTATAAATGATTTAGTTGACCAGAAGGCTGATCAAAATCACTCTAAAAAACAATTTAGGCCCTTGCCGTCTGGTCGCTTATCTCGTCAACAAGCAGGGATGATCCTAGTTTCTTTGCTAGTATTTTTAATTGCCTTATTGGTTAGGTGGCCAGCCATCTGGCCAGTAATTATTGTTTATCTTATTTTAAATCTTCTGTATTCAGGTTGGCTTAAGAATGTGATTTTCCTAGATATTATAACGGTAGCTGTTTTTTATGTTTTACGGGTTGTGGCAGGCGGTTTTTCTACAGGCTTACATCTTTCTAACTGGATCTTGTTTTGTACGTTTTTTGGGTCTTTATTTGTGATTACTGGTAAGCGTCGAGCTGAGTTTGAGCAAATGACTAAAAGAAAAGTTTTAAACCAATACTCCAAATCTTTGCTGGATTTAATTTTAATTACAACCGCTTTCTTCGCCACCTTTACTTATTTAATGTGGGCGATTTTTAGTTCCCATAATAACTTATTGGCTTACTCAAGTTTATTGGTGGCTGCCGCACTTGGCTTTTTGTTTAAACGTATTCACACTGAGCCCGTTTTAGCCGAGTCGCCTGAATCTTTAGTGCTTAAGGATCCTTGGATTTTGACCACTTTTTGTTTATGGGTTGTTTTTGTCTTTTCTGTCTTTTACCTAGTATAATCTATTTACCATGACTATTTTTGTAACTGGTGGCTCAGGATTTCTAGGCATTAACCTAATTCGTTACCTAATCGCTAGGGGTCACCAAGTTGTTTCTTATGATTTGGAACCATTTAATTATCCAGAAAAAGGCCAGGTTAAGGCTATTAATGGCGACATCAGAGATTATCCTAAGTTAGTTGCCAGTATGGCTGGTTGCGAGATGGTTGTTCATACGGCTGCTGCCTTACCATTATATTCAGCTGAGGATATACGCTCCACAGATATTTTGGGGACAAAAAATGTTTGTGATGCTGCCATTGCTAATCATTTGACTCGCCTAGTCCATGTATCTTCTACTGCTGTTTATGGGATTCCAGACCACCATCCTTTAGTTGAGGACGATCAACTAGATGGAGTGGGTGAGTATGGCAAAGCTAAAATTGCCGCCGAGGAAATTTGCATTGGTTATAGAAGCCAAGGTTTAGTAGTCCCAATTATCAGGCCCAAGAGCTTTATTGGTCCAGAGCGTCTAGGAGTTTTTGCTTTATTTTACGACTGGGCAGCCGGCGGACATAATTTCCCAATGATTGGATCTGGGCGTAATCGTTATCAGTTGCTTGATGTAGAAGATTTGTGTGAAGCTATTTATCAGTGTTTAATTTTACCAGCTGATAGGGTAAATGATGTTTTTAATATTGGAGCAAAGGAATTTAAGACAATGAAGGAGGATTACCAAGCTGTTTTAGACAGGGCCGGATTTGGGAAAAAGATAATTGGTTTACCGGCTGGGCCGGTTATTTGGACCCTTAGGATTTTAGAGGCACTTAAACTTTCACCTCTTTATAAGTGGGTTTACGAGACAGCTTCTAAAGATAGTTTTGTTTCTATTGAAAGAGCCGAACGAGTGCTTGGTTTTAAACCTCGTTTTTCTAATCAACAAGCTTTAATTAGAAATTATGATTGGTATTTATCTAACCGCTCTAATTTAGAAGGTCAAAGTGGCGTATCACATCGTGTTCCTTGGAAACAGGGTATTTTAGCTTTAGCTAAAATATTTTTTTAAATAATGTTTTTACTTAATTTATTCAAACATCAGCCGGTTAAGTTTGTTATTTCTGGTGGGTCGGCGGCTGTTGTTAACTTAGGTGCGGCCT
>CAYVQX010000012.1:0-12814 GCA_964453715.1 uncultured Candidatus Saccharibacteria bacterium
ACAAAGAGACCGGCAATAATTGTATAAAAAAGCCATTTGTTTAAAGTCATGGCCCTATCCTAGCATTTTAACAACAATTTTCAAACACTTGGTTAGGGACGTAATTTCCAAGGCTTAGTGGGTATTGCCTCAATCAGCCTTCTTATCCCCTCCTCTATAGTAAGGGTTTCATCACCAATTTTTAAAGTTTTAGCCGCTTGTTCTTTGATCATATTCCAATAATAATCAGCCGTGGCCTGATCGACAGCCACTAAAGATGGGGTCATACCGTCAAAAGTAAAAGGTGTTTCGGCTAAACTCTCCCCCGTACGTAAATCTAGAGAGACAGCACCTAAAATTTTAACAAATGGCATCATAGCCGCTAACTCATGTCCACGTTGACCCTCTTGGCTAATATTGGGACAAGGATTATTAATCACACAATCGACCTTACCAATGACCGCTTGCAACATATTAAGTCCGGAAGAATGGATATCACTCCAACCCACCTCTTGTGGTATTAAAAGACCTAAAGCAACACGATTAATGCGACGATTAAAATCTGAGCCCAACAATGGCGTATGGTGATGATATTGAGGCGCCCGAGCATACGGGCGCCAAGCCTCTCGCCAATTAGCTTTTAACACCTTCCCCTCGGCGGCTAAAAAAGCTTGACCTGAACGAAGATTGATAATCAAAGCCCCAACCGCATCGCCAAATTTTAGCCCCTCTTTAACAGGCATCACCACGGCCATCAAAGCAGAGTCGGAACTATGGAAATCGGTCCCAACAGTCCTCGCTAGTCCAGAAGTACCGTCAACTGGATCTAAATAAACTTTAAAGCTAGCGCCAGCTACTTCAACTGGCGTTCGACCCTCGGTCTCCAAATTGTAACCACAATCTAAACACAATTTTGTTGTAACTCGATCCAACTCTGCCTCTAATTTATTTTGTCTTTTACCTAAAACCGTCGACTCAACCTCAACAGCATAATCCAACTCGTTGGCCAACCAAGCAGAAATTACTGGTTGTAAAGTTAGGTGTAATTTAGTTAAAAATTCAAACGGAGTCATTTTTAATAATTTTATTATAAAGCTCAATTTGAGCTGTTAACAATTTTGACTGGTCATAATTGGCGAGCGCGTGAGCGCGAGCGGCCCGACTTAATGTTGACCACAATTCTGGACGATCTAAAAAATAAACAATTTTCTTGGCTAAGGTTTGATAATCACCCTCATCAACGAGCCAGCCATTAACACCGTCTTTAACTTGATCCGGCAAACCACTATGGCGAGTGGTAATAACAGGCAAACCAGTGGCAAGAGCTTGAGTAATAACTAAGTTCATAAAATTATTCCATATCGCCATCACTGGCAGTTTTAGATGGTTGAATAAATAAATCCTTGGTTACCAACCAAGGGACAATCTCCTCGATCTTTTTATAACCTAAAAATTTAACTGTATCCTCTAAGTCTAACTCCTTAGCTTGGTTTTTTAATACTGATTCCAAGGGACCACCACCAATAATCTCACAAGTAAAACCATTAGGACGATCTTTTTTGACCAAGCTAATAGCTCTAAGTAAATCGTCAAAACCCTTTTTTTCTACAAAACGCCCAACTGAACAAAGGGCTGGCAATTGGCCGGTTTCTAAACTTCTCTCCCTAAAAGGATATTCCTCAACGGGGATGCTGACCGGTAAAACATCAACCTTCTCTGGAGGAAAACCGTAGGCAACCAGACGTTCCTTCATATTATTAGACATCACAATAAAAGCTTTGCTCACCTTTATTAATTGATCATAATAATGAGCGCCTTTTTGTTTTAGAATATGACTTGCGTCATAACCATAGAAAGTGGTTATGAGTGGTTGTTTTAAACCAATAATTTCTCTGATGATTAAAAATTTATTAGCCACTGTTCCAAAATGACAATGAATAAGGTCAAAATCTTTTTCTCGACCTAACCACGGTGAGAGCCAAAAAATTAATCGCAAGGAGTAAGAGTTAGCGCCGTATTTTTTAAAATTAAAAATCGCCGGCAACCAGCGGGGACGAAGGAGGGCAATTTTAATTAATTTAGGTAAGGCTGCAACTATTCGGACCAACCAATTTTTAGGCATATCTAAATAACGAACAATTTTCTCCATTTTATGTTTATCATAAAGGTTAGTAACATTATTATTATCACCGTAGTGGAGAGAATATACTTGGATCGAGGCTCCTCGATCTAATAGTCCGGCCACCTGATCAATAACATAAGGCCCAAAGTGAGGGAACTCACCAACCATAAAAGCAATTTTTAACGGCAAGGAAGAAGACATAAATTAAGCATCCTTTTTCAAAACAATAGTGTAACCATTTTTAAGATAGTAGCGGAAACCAATTTTAGACCAAAAAGCTTTTAATAATCTGACAATTAAATCAATAATAAAAAACCTTGATCCCCAACCGGCATCGGACGGCATAACCCTATAGCGATAAGCTAGTTTAATTATTTTAAAATTTGACGCCACAGCCTGATTAGTCCGATCTTGGCTTGATTGGCAAAAATAATTAGTAAACACCTGCGGATTATATGGCCGAACGTGGGAGAGATCATCGTAAAAACGTGGCCAAATAAGAGGAGTACTAACAACCAAAACACCCCCTGGTTTTAAAACTCGATTTATCTCTTTAAAAAATTTATATAAGTCATTAGGGTACAAATGCTCTATTAGATGACTGCAATGTATATAATCAACAGTCTGATCCGCAAAGGGCATTAGCTCCGGCACAGTATATAATTTAGCATTAAATTTTTTAGACAAAATTTTAACGGTATCAGAATTAGCATCCAAAGCCAGAAAATTTTTATACCTCTCACCCAAATTAAGTAGGTTGGCAAATTCTCCCTCACCAGCACCGATATCTAAAACGATGGCCTCTTGATTACGTGGCAAAAACTGGCCAGCCAGCTTAAAAAATGGAGTTCTTCCGCCTTTAGTGTATTGTTGACGCTCAGTAAACTGTTGACGCCAAGCCTTTAATTTAGACATAGGGATTTATAGTTTAGATAAGTAAAAACTGCCCTATCTTAACATAAGTTATTTGTTTTGATAAAACTGCCTAATAGCTCTGGTTATCTTTTTAACTTGAGCGATCTTAAGCTCGGGGTAGAGGGGTAAGGTTAAAATATCCTGACAATGAGACTCGGTGTAAGCTAATCCGCCCTTAGGAGCAAAACTACTATAAGCCACCTGTTTATAAATTGGTAAAGGATAATGAATTGAGGTCCCAATCCCCTGCTCAAGTAAAAATCTGGCCAAAGATTCACGTTCTTTAACCCTAATTACCATTAGATGATTGACGGCAACCATCCCAGATGAAGGAACTGGTGGTAAAACAATAGGTAAACCAGCCAGCTCTTGATTATAGATCGCCACCAATTTAGCTCTTTGTTTATTCCACTGAGGTAATTTTTTTAAGCCGTAACGGAGTATTGCGGCCTGTATTTCATCTAAGCGGCTATTAATCCCCTCCCGATTATTTTTATATTTACCAACCTCACCATAATTACGAAGTTCCTTAACGGTTTGAGCTAAGTTTATATCATTAGTGGCCACCGCCCCGGCATCACCAACTGCTCCCAAGTTTTTAGTTGGGTAAAAACTAAAAGCAGCCATCTGGCCAAAAGTTCCCACAGCTTGACCATCGACACTGGCACCAAGAGCTTGAGCGACATCTTCTACTACTAATAATTTAAATTTTTTGGCTATCTTCATGATTGCTGGCATATCGGCTGGATAACCATACAAATGAACCGGGACTATGGCTTTAGTTTTTTTAGTGATGGCCGGTGCAATTAACTTTGGATCCAAATTCATAGTTTTAGGATCAATATCCACAAAGACTGGCCGAGCACCAGTTTGACGGATAGCACAAACGGTCGGGGTGGCAGTGTTGGCCACAGTAATAACATCATCACCAACCCCAACTCCTAAAGCCTTTAAAGCCAAAAAGATGGCATCCGTACCAGAATTAACCCCGACCACCGATTTAACATTTAAAAACTGGGCAAGCTCTTCTTCAAATGCCACTAGCTCTGGGCCCAAAATAAACCAACCACTTTTTAAAACTCTATCAATCGCGGTTTTAAAACCGGCTTTATTGGCCAAGTAATGCTCCTTTAAATCGTTAAACTTAATCATGTTTTAAATATTCCTTTTTAAATACATTGTAGTCATGAATATAATCGGCTGGATCGTAGGGAGAATCGGCTAAAACAAGGAGACGACAATCGTTTGAAAAATTACTCATCTCATGCCACAACCAAGGTTCTAAAATAATACCAACTGAAGGGTCACTAATGGTCAAAACTTGAACATTTTCCCCGTCATCAAGTTTTAAATCATAATTACCCGCAAGGCAAAAAATAACCTGTCTAATTTTACGATGAGCATGTAGGCCTAATACATCAGTTTTAGTTAAATTACCCATCCAATAAGTACGACTAATATTAAATGGTATATTTTGACCACCCTGTAAAGGCAGGAGCCAGCCAGCCTTCATGGGTGAGGGATACTTTAACTTTACTACTCCAGAATTTTTAACCGTTAAACTAATTGAACCATTATTATAAATACCTTTATCAGCTACCACGATCAACTCAAAACCAAAGTAACGAGAAAAAAGACGCTTAGTTAATTTATCAATAATTTTAACTAACCGATTAATTATTTTACCCAACAAAGAAAAAATACTCGAGTATTTTTTAAGCCGATAAACGCCATAACTAACAGCCGCTCCATCTATACTTTTAACTGTTAACGGGTAGTTGGCTAGCAACTTTTTCCAATCATTATGAGTGAAGGATTTTTCTAAACCGTAATCATAATCTTGTTTACGCCACTTTTGCCAAGTTTTAAAAAGAGTATGGAAATTCCAATAATTAACTCCGCTTAAAATAAGTCGCCCACCAGGTTTTAAAACTCTAATCATCTCGACTAAAACCGGCTGCGGGTTTGGTAAATGTTGAATTAAGCAATCAGCAATAACTAAATCAAAATGATTATCAGGAAAAGGAAGGGATTCTGCCGCGGCCACTTGGGATGTGGCGTTGATTAAATTCAAATCGTTAATTAATTTATTAATAAGTCCTACTGACTCCGGCAAAATATCAGATAATATGACTTTAGCCTCCGGATAATCTTGGGCCAGCTTTAAACCATAACGACCACTACCCGCCCCCAACTCCAAGACTGTATTAATTTTATTTGGAAAATGTTTTTTAAAAATTGGATAGCTGTCCAAAAAAAGACGGTGATTAAAAATCCGGTGAATATTTTCTGACCCTTGCTCACGCCAGATTCCACCCCAAACATTATTATCACCAGCTGAAGATCTCATAAATTAATAATTAGACGCTCTTTTTAAACCAAGAGATTGTATCAACAATCTCCTTTCGGCCAAGATATTTATCATATAAAACTAGAGTTACGAAATAAGACAATATACCGATACTAATATTAATTGAGAGCCAAATAGCCTGGACTTCGGGCCAAAATTGGTGAGAAATATAGACAACTAAAGCCATTATAGTAGAGCTAAGTAATGGGCCAATCCAGATAGCTAAAAGACCCTGGAATCCTAAATTTATTTGTTGCCTCAAAAACCACAATTCCACAATCACGGCCGCCATCATCCCGATTAAAACAGCTAGGGCGGTCCCCACCGCCCCAAAATGGTAAGTTAAAGGCAAGATCCCAGCAAACATGAAAACTCCCTGCCAGACCATAATGGCAGTGGCATGTTTTGGCCGACCTGAGCCCAAGAAAAAAGGTTGGACAGCGGCATCAAAAGACTTAAATAGTCCATAAACAGCTAGTACTGCCAAAATAGGGGCCATTGGTAACCACTTATTACCATATACCACCCCAACAATTTGAGTCCTTAGTAAAATCAATCCGATAGCCGCTGGTACCGGTAGAATTAGTAACACTCTTGTGGCTTTAATAAAAGTCTGCCTTAAGGAGATAACATTATGAGACAATTTAGAATAGAGTGGGAAAAGGATATTACCAATAACCCTAACCACTTCTACCGCTGGTAAGGTGGCCAAAGTAAAAGCCAATTGATAAAAACCAAGCGACTCTGTACCGAGTAATTTAGCAATGGTTAAATAGTCTCCCTGTCCAAGTAAGAAAGAGACAACTGCTCCAGCAGTGATCCATTTACCATATTTAAATAGACTTTTAACCACAGCTGGATTAAATTCTAAATGTAGACGATAAGGTATAAACCAGAATGATAAAATAACTGAGACGATTCTATTCATCACTGATCCTAAAACTAAAGACCAGACACCAAAACCCAACGAGGCCAAAAAAATTACAGTTCCAATTTCGGCAATAACAATAGAAAAATCTAGAGCAAACTTTTTAGAAAAATTAAATTCACGCTGGAAATTAATAATGGCAACATTTTCAAATCCAATAATAAACATAGCCAAGGCCAAAACCCTGATTAAAGGCACCGCTTCTGGGACGTTAAAAAATGAGGCTATGAATGGTGCCGCCAAAAAGGTAACCACCGCTGAGGTGGCCCCACGAATAATACCAATAGTCCAAGCTGTATTAAAAAACCGACGTGGATCATCTTTTTCTTGAATTAAGGCCTGATAAAAACCAGTCTGAAGGAAAGTATCAGTGATTGTAATAGCAACCGCAGCAATACTAAACAAACCAAAATCAGCTGGAAACAACAACCTTGCCAAAATAATTGTTTTGGCAAATTGTGTTAGTTTTATAACTAGGCGACCCAAAAGACTAATTGCGCTGCTACGAGCTACTCTGGTAGAAAGATTGTCGCCCTCCCGCCACAAGCCGAGAGTTTTATTAAAAAGATGAGAAAATCTCTTAGTCACAATTTTTAAAACAGAGAGTAAATAAAAGGCGCCACGACACTACCTTGGGCAGAGATCAACAATAGGCCGATGAGGACAAAAAGCACGAATATTGGCAAAAGCCAGAATTTTTTGCGACCCCACAAAAAACCCATAAATTGCCTCAAAATTGTTAATTTATCGAGCATAAACTAAAGCTTAGCACAACTAAAAAGGCTGTTCCAGTGAACCACTATTAACTGAAACATCTTGCCAATAACTAGCTTTTTGGTGTCTAAAAGATCGATCAATAAATTTTACCCCAAATAATTTGGCGATAACATTAATTGGCCACAAAACAACAAAAAAAAGGACGGTTAAAACAAATCTAGAAACTACGGCCCCAAAAGCCAAAGACAAAACCATCCACAACCAAAAAAATGGTTTAAGCCATAAAGGAACAAAAAAACCAATAACTAAAAATAAAACTGGAGGCAAAACAAAATTAGGGCTTAGAAAAAATCCAAATTTAAACCAATAAATAATTGCCCAACCTGTCGCCAAAACAAAACTAAACTGACGCAACTTAACAACACTATAAGAAAGTTTATTTAAGTTAAATTTGAATTCTGAAATAATATCCTTAAGCATAGAGTTATATTCTAAAATATTTATGAAGATAATCGTTAATAGACTCAGCGATTAAATGATAGCCCGCAGCCACAGGGTGCCCGTCCATAGTCCGACCATAAATAACAATTTTATTATCTAAGCCTGAGGTTAAATAAGGTAGAGTAAAATTACAATTAATTTTATTATCATGGCAAAAAGTTTTTACCGTGGTGGCTAATTCACTCTCCTTGCCATAATAATTATCAAATAACTCAGGGATTTTACCAGTAGTATGTAGAGAATGGTTTAAATAAACCATCTCTTTAGTCGGTATAACATTAACAACAAAAATAACGCCAGCTTTATCAGCTTTAGACTTCATCCCCTTTATAAACTCTTGGGATAAACGCCACCCCTCACTAGCCAGCGGGTCATGGATATCAACAGTATCAACCCGGTAACCAGGGCTCAACAAAGATGAGACTGGTTCGTCATCATAAAAATAAGCTACCTCGGGGTGGCGTTTAGCTAAAGCTTCAACTGCTGCCTGTTTTTCTTCTTTATCAGGGGCAAGGTTAAGAGCCTCTCGCAAACCACGACTAGAGTTACCGGCCAATTCATAGAGCTTAAAATTATTCCGCAACCAATTGCGAACAATTAACAACTTTTCCGACCAAGAACCTGGTTCTGTACCAGATTGAAGTACTAATCGGTAGTTAACGGGACTACTGCTTGCTACAACCCCCAACTGATCCCCTTGTCGCCAAGTCTTCCAATAATCTAAAGAGTAAACTAAGTTGCGAGCCTCCATTAAATCATTACCAAAATAAAAACCAAAAATTATTACCTTAGGCTTAAGAGCTAGAGCTCGGTCAAACAAAGCATAGGCTTGGGCTGGGTTCCAACCACCTAAAGCCATTTGGTAAACAGAGTGCCCAGATAAATTACCCAAGACCTGTGGCCAAGCCTCTTCCCTAGTAGCATTATTACCCTCTGTCTGAGAATCACCTAAAGCAACAATATCAGCTTGAGTCATAACCATGGCATCACGAAAGCCATCAGCATTACGGTCACCAATAGGTCTGGCTACAAAACCCAACACTGGGTCATCTTTAACCAATGATGGATAAAGTTTGCGAGCTAAAATCTCCCCAAAAACTAGCATTAAAATAACACTTACTAATACAATTGAAACATTGATAATTAAATTTTTGTTAATCATAAAATAAATTAATCTAAAGCGAATTCCTTTTGCCAATCAGTTGATTCAACAATTTTAGGTTGGTCACTTTTAAGTAAAACATAATTACCTAAAACTAACACGTCCATACCAGTGCGTACAAAACACCGATAGGCATCAGCTGGACTGCAAACAATCGGCTCACCTCTCACATTAAAAGAGGTATTAATTATAACCGGACAATTAGTTAGATTATTAAAAGCCTTGAGTAAATTATAATACCGAGGATTAGCTACTCCATCGACAGTTTGAATTCTAGCTGAATAATCAACATGGGTAACAGCGGGAATTATAGAGCGAACAAGTTTTAACTTTTCAATCCCCCAATTATTATTATCTTCAACATTTAATCGTTTAGCGAGGGCAACAGGAGCGGTAATTAGCATGTATGGTGACGGTTGATTAAGTTCAAAAAAATCACCAGCCGATTCAGATAAAACTGATGGAGCAAAAGGTCTAAAACTCTCCCGAAACTTAATTTTTAGGTTAAGTTTAGACTGCATTTCTGCTGAACGTGGGTCACCCAAAATAGAGCGGTTACCTAAAGCCCTAGGCCCAAACTCCATTCGACCCTGGAACCATCCCACAACCTCCCCAGCAGCCAAACGTGCTGCAGTTTGAGAAATTAAATCGTTATCTTCGAAACGTACATACTTAGCCCCAACTTCATCTAAAACACCCTTTATACTCGTATCATTGAAAGCTGGACCAAGCAAAGAACCCATTTGCTGATCATTAACTTCATCAGTTAGGCGAGGCTTATCAGCATAATTATACCAACCAGATAAAGCCGCGCCCAAAGCTCCACCAGCATCACCTGCTGCCGGTTGAATCCAAATTTGATCAAAAATACCTGAGGACGCAATCTTGCCATTAGCAACACAATTGAGAGCTACTCCACCAGCTAGACATAGTTTTTTAAGACCAGTAGTTTCTTTTAAATAGGCTGCCATTTTAAGCATAATATCCTCTGTAACTACTTGGATAGAGGCGGCTAAATCCATTTCTTTTTGAGTCAGAGGTGTCTCTGGTAAACGCGGTGGACCTCCAAATAAATCATGAAAACGCTTATTTGTCATAGTTAAACCGACCGGATAATTAAAGTATTCCAAATTCAATCTAAAGGATCCGTCTGGTTTTAAATCAATAAGGTGATCATAAATTTGTTTAACATATTTAGGCTCACCATAAGGAGCCAAACCCATTAATTTATACTCTCCAGAATTAACCTTAAAACCGGTGTAATAAGTAAAGGCAGAATATAAAAGACCCAATGAATGAGGAAAATTAAGTTCTTGTTTTAAATCAATCTTATTATCTTTGCCTATGGCCCAAGTGGTTGTAGCCCATTCACCAACACCATCAACGGTTAAGATTAAAGCTTGTTTGTAAGGTGATGGATAAAAAGCTGAGGCTGCATGAGCTTGATGGTGGGTGGTAAAAATAATTTTTCCTTTAAAGTTTAACTCATCGGCAATAACCTTAGGGATCCACAACTTTTGATGAAACCAGACCGGTAAGGCTTTTAAATAAGACTTTAGGCCAAAGGGTACGTAAGCCAAATATGTTTCTAATAAACGTTCAAACTTAATAAACGGTTTCTCATAAAAAACTACTAAATCAACTTGATCAATAGTAATGCCCGCCTCGGCCAAACAATAAGCTACCGACTGTTTAGGAAATGCCTCGTCATGTTTTTTGCGAGTAAAACGCTCCTCTTGAGCTGCGGCCACAATTTTACCATCACGGACCAAACAAGCGGCGCTGTCATGGTAAAAACAAGATAAACCAAGGATGTTCATTTAAATTATTTTTTAGCCAAGCCAAAACCCCTATAAGCATCAGCAATAGCTGGTTTAACTTTAAAATTAAAGTCAGACCAACTCTTGTTCCATTTTGTATCATCTGATAAAAGAAACCCGCCAGATAATAATTTAGGCCAAATTGATTCAAATTCAAAATACATTGACTCATAACTATGGTCACTATCGTGGTAGAAAATATCAACACTAGCTAAACCTGCCAAAAGTTTTCCCAATTCAACCTTAGAATCACCTAAGATCAAATGCCAACGAGAACGAAGCTCATCCCCCACCAACCAACCGGGAGTCTGACCATTTGGAACAAAACCCTTAAGCTCATTATTGCCCTCGGAGGTTAAATAAGTCTCTGGATTGGTATCATTATAAAATTGTGGCAGATCAATAGAGTACAACTCGCCAAAATTATTTTCCTTCAAAGCGGTTAGAATAGCCGCTGAAGATCTACCGCTAGCCACCCCCGTCTCCACTACCACAGCCGGTTTGGTTAATTTGGTAATAGTGTAAAGCATCATTACATCAAAATCTCCAGAATGACCAAAGGAGAAACGACTTTTAAAAAAATCAGAACGGCAAAATGAATCTAGAGTAGCAACAGCCTCTGGCTGATTAGGAAAAAACTTTTTAATAATTTCTCTCCCGCGTTGCCAATCACGATGAAAAAGTTGCCACTTAGATAAACTGGTTTTTTTATACCAGTCCTTAAATTGGCGGTAAAAATATTTTCCCCAACCAATTACTAACCAATGTTTAAGTGGAATAAAATTTAGTTTATTTAATTGCCAAGACTTAAACCATAAAGATCGAGCCTTAACTGGTTGATTATTATCCCAATACAAGTAGCCTAAATGAAATAATCTTAGAGCAAGGGCCTTAGGTTCAGACTCATAATCGGCTTGATGTTTATCTAAAAAAAGCTCGTAACCATTAATAATGTTCGGCAGATTTTTTTTGCCACCCATCTGCTCGCTCTCGCCAATATTTAAACGAGTTAGAGGCTCATTTAAAGCGTAAAATTGACTAACCTTTGCTAAGCGGAGCTCCAAGTCCCACTCTTGGTTCTTTTTTAAATCTTCATCAAAAATAAATCCCTGATCAATATAGGAACGGCGGATCATTAAGCTACTTGTCCAAATAAAACATTTGCGCAGTAAGCGTTTAAACGGCGACATTAATCCAGTAACTCCAGGTAACCGAGAATATAAATGTCTACCTTGATTATCATAGGCAGCCACACCAGAAAAAACCAAACTTACTTTATTTGAGCATTCATCAAAAGCAGTGACTTGTTTCCTTAATTTATCAGCCAGCCACTCATCGTCATCGTCTAAAAAAGCTACAAACTCGCCACTGGCGGCCTTAATGCCCACATTACGAGTTACTGCCCCGCCTTGATCTTTATTGGTTTCTAAGTATTTAAAGTTAGGTTTTGATAACCACTCCCCCAAAAATTCTTGGGCTCGTGGTTTTGACCCATCGTCAACCACTAAAACCTCAAAATCTTGGTAGGTTTGATTATAAATTGACCTCAAGGCCCGAGCTAATAACTCGGGCCGATTATGGGTTGGGACAACAATACTAACGCGAGGCATATCGCTTTTTATCATTTTTTAAGGATTTTTTCCAGTTTTAGAGCTTGCTCAGACCAGGTAGGCCAATTTTGAGCCATAGTTAAGCCACCTAAGGAAATTTTTTGTCTTAAATCTTTATCCTTAATTAGCTGCTCCAACTTATTTACCAAAACATCTGTCGCTTGTCTTGGGGCCACTAAAGCCGACTCGCCATCTTTAGTAAAATCACGAGAGCCCCCATTATCATAAGTCACAACAGCTGTCCCGCAAGCCATTGCCTCTAAACTTGGCAGGCCAAAACCCTCATCCCAAGAGGTGCATAAAAATATATCAGCCCGACTATAAATATCAGCCAAATTTGATTGAGCTGGCTGATAATAATACTCATCATAATTACTATTTGGCTGTTTATGACGGGCCCCAAAAGCCATTAAGCGTAAATTGGAGTATTTAGTTTTAAGTTTTTCTACCATTTCTACTGCTTCCTTAGTTCCCTTCCACTCGTAGGAATGATCTAAAATTAAAACCCTTACTAGACCATCATTTGGTTTTGGTTTAGGTTTAAAAATCTCATGATCAAAGGAGTTAAGTAAAAGATCAGCTGATTGCTTAAAGTCATTAACCAACATCTCCTTGAGCCAAGTGGCCACAACAATTTTGTGTAAGGGTAAAGAATAAGTATCAGAAACTAATCCGGGCTCACCATGATAAAGCCTCTCATCGTGTTGAAT
>CAYVQX010000013.1:0-7535 GCA_964453715.1 uncultured Candidatus Saccharibacteria bacterium
GGCGCTTAGGGGCGTTAGGATCTACCTCGGGCACCTCCTTAACCGCAGCCTTTTTGCTAGCGCGCTCTTTAACCGGCTTCTCTACTACCTCGTCCTTGTCTTTGGCGGCATCTTTGCCGCCCATTAAATTACTCAAAATACCCATATATATTACTTTTTCTCTTTCTTACCTCGACTCCAAGGGTTGGAGGCGGGCTGGTCCTGATCTCAGATTATTTAGATCAGCTACCAGACTAATAATGCGCTTAACTATAGCAGGCAATATTAATTTTAGCAAGGCGATTAAGGGCTTTCTTTTTGGGGTGGAAAATGCTAAAATAGGGTGGTAATGATCATCACTTATCACGGCGCCGGGATGGTAAAGCTCCAGGTGGGCGAGACCGTCGTGGCCATTAATCCTATAAGTAAGGAGGCCAACAGTAAGGCGCCACGTTTTGGCGCCGATTTAGCTTTAATCTCACTCCGCGACCCACTTTACAATGGCGTTGATAACGTAACTTTTGGTGAGCGAGTCCCCTTTGTTATTGACGGTCCTGGCGAGTACGAGGTCTCGGGCTCATTTATCCGTGGCGCTTTAAGCACTGGTCCGGAGGGCGCTATTAATACGGTTTACTCTTTAACTTTGGATAATTTAAATGTTTGTCATTTAGGCGCTTTAGCCTCGGCCGATTTACCAGAGGAGACTATTGAGACGGTAGGTGTAGTGGATATTTTATTTGTCCCTATTGGTGGCAATGGCACCCTAAGCGCTAAAGCCGCCGAGAAGGCAACCAGTCTTATCTCGCCTAAATTAATTGTCCCGGTAGAGTGGGAGAGTGAGGCTGACTTAAAAAATTTTTTGAAGGAGATGGGGGAGAGCAAGCCCGAGACCACCGACAAGCTCACTATTAAGCGTCGTGATTTAGACGGCAAGGAGGGTGTGGTAACAGTCATTAATCAATCTTAAAATTTATGGCTTACCTCTCCCCTTACATTGAGACGCTCCGTCATAAACCAGAGGCTTATCGTCAGCGCTTAAGTTTACTTTTATCTTTGTTGGCAACTTTAGTTATTTTTGCTTTGTGGCTTTTAACTTGGCAAACCAACACTGTGGCCAAGCAAGATGTAACGGCGGTTAAGGCGGTGAGTCCGGCCGCCGGCGCCGCCAGCTTTGTGGGCGAGCAATTTTCTCGCGTGGGTTTGGGGGTGCAAGTTTTATGGAGTAAGATAGGAGGCACGGTTAAGATAAAATAATTTTATGGCTAAAAAGTCTGACGATAAAAATAAGGTAGATAAAGTGCCAGAGCGCCCGGAGGGCGCGGGTGTTGTCTCACGCGATATTGTTACTGAGATGCGCGAGGCTTATTTGGATTACGCCATGAGCGTCATTGTCTCACGCGCTTTGCCTGATGTGCGCGACGGCTTAAAGCCGGTACACCGCCGGATTTTATATTCTATGCATGACTTGGGTTTAACCGCCGCCGCCAAATTTAGAAAGTCGGCCACCGTGGTGGGTGATGTGTTGGGTAAGTACCACCCGCACGGCGACGCCGCTTGTTATGATGCTTTGGTCCGTTTGGCACAAGATTTTGCCATGCGTTATCCATTGGTTATGGGTCAAGGTAACTTTGGTTCTATTGATGGTGACGCGGCCGCGGCTATGCGTTATACCGAGTCTAAAATGAGCCGACTCTCTGGCGAGCTCCTAGCCGATATTGAGAAGAAGACAGTGGAGTTTGTGCCTAACTATGATGGTCAGTATCAAGAGCCAACAGTTTTACCATCTAAAGTCCCTAACTTGTTGTTAAACGGCACGGTGGGTATTGCTGTAGGTATGGCCACCAAGATCCCGCCACACAACTTGGGTGAGTTGTTGGACGCACTCGCCCACTTGGCCGATAATCCCGAGGCGACAGCCGAGGAGTTACACCAGCTTGTGCCGGGCCCCGACTTCCCTACTGGCGGTTTAGTTTATGGCTCAGAGGATTTGCGTCATGCTTATACCTCGGGTCGTGGCGGTGTCGTTACCCGTGGTGAGGCCGAGATTATAGAGGAGAAGAGTGGCCACTTCCGCATTATTATTTCTTCAGTGCCGTATCAGGTTAATAAGTCGGAGTTAATTATCCAAATGGCCGACTTGGTCCGCGATAAAAAAATTGAGGGCATTAGAGACATCCGCGATGAATCCACTAAAGAGATCCGCGTGGTAGTGGAGTTAAAAGCGGGTGTTCATCCGCAAAAAGTTTTAAACGCTTTATATAAACACACACCTTTAGAAACAGTTTTCCACTACAACATGTTGGCGCTAGTTGATGGCGTGCCACGTCTTTTAAACTTGAAGGGGATCTTGGAGGAGTTTTTAAAACACCGCGAGACGATTGTTACTCGTCGGACCCAGTTTGATCTTGATGTTGCTTTAGCTCGTGAGCATATTTTACTCGGTTTAAAGATTGCGCTTGATCATATTGACGAGGTTATTGCCACGATTAAAAAGTCTAAAGATACACCCGAGGCCCACGCCAACTTAATGAAAAAGTTTGGCCTCTCTGAATTGCAGGCCACTGCGATTTTGGAAATGCGTTTGCAAAAGTTGGCTGGTTTAGAGCGTCAAAAAATTGAGGATGAGTTAAAGGAGAAGCAAGCTTTAATTAAAGATTTACGCGAGATTTTAGCCTCACCTAAACTTATTCTCCGGATTATTAAAGAGGAGTTTGTAGCCCTTAAAGAGAAGTATGGTGACGAGCGTAAAACGCGCATTGTTAAGGGCGGTGTTAAAGAGATTAAAGTTGAGGATCTCGTACCAGAAAAGGAGAACGTGTTGGTAGTCACCGCTGGTGGCTATGTTAAGCGCACTGATCCGGCCGAGTACCGCGCTCAAAAACGTGGTGGGGTAGGCGTGGTTGATTTAGATATGAAGGAGGAGGACTTTGTGACCATTTTCCTCACGGCGCACTCACACTCTGATCTCCTCTTCTTTACCGATAAGGGTAAAGCTTATCAAATTAAAATGTATGATTTACCAGAGGGTAAACGCGCTACTCGTGGTAAATCAATTATGAACTTTATTTCCCTCTCTGCTGATGAGAAGGTGACCTCGGTTTTGGCCTTACCTAAAGAGCTTAAGGCGGTAGACGCGCTCTCTTTAATGTTGGTCACCAAGCAAGGCACGGCTAAAAAAGTGGCGGCCAAAAGCTTTGCTGATGTGCGCCGCTCGGGGATTATTGCTATTAAACTCTCGGCTGGTGATGAGCTTTTGGCCGCTTTGCCAGTCGCTAAAGGTGAGGAGGTAATTTTGGCCACGGCTGGTGGTCAGTCTGTTCGATTTAAAGAGGGGGATATCCGCGAGATGGGCCGCACCGCCGGTGGCGTAAGGGCTATGAAACTTGGTAAAAACGATGTCTTGGTAGGCGCCGATGCTATTACTAAGGAGGCGGCCGCCACCGGCTCACTTCTCGTAATGGGTCAAAACGGTTATGGCAAAAAGACTAAACTTAAAGAATATAAAACCCAAAAGCGTGGTGGCTCGGGTATTAAAACGATGAAGTTAACCACTAAAACCGGCAAGTTAATGGCCAGTCGAGTTATTGATACTCAAACTGAGATTGTCGCCATTTCTAAAAATGGTCAAATTATCCGTACCGGCTTAGATGAGATTGGTAGCTTGGGCCGACAAACTCAAGGTGTACGAATTATGAAGTTGCGCGATGGTGACTCAATAGCCTCTTTAACTTGTTTGTAATATAATTTAAAGGATGGCTTTTGCCGATCCTAAAAATAATTTAGCGCAACTTGGTTTAACGCCTGGGTTACAGGTCGCTGACTTTGGTGCCGGTAACGGTTCTTATACTTTAGGGATTGCTCGGGCCGTTAGGCCCGATGGTAAAGTTTACGCCATTGAAATACAAAAAGAACTTTTGGCTAAATTAGAGCATGACGCTGCTGAAGCTCATGTAACCAACATTGGTTTTTTGTGGGGCGATTTAGAGACGGTTGGAGGTTCTAAGTTACCCGATGCCAAAGTTGACTTAGTTGTGATGTCTAATGTCCTCTTCCAACTGGCGGGGGCTTATCCGGCTGTGTTGGAGGCTAAACGAGTGTTAAAATCAGGTGGGCGAGTGGCCGTTATTGATTGGGCTGGCTCATTTGGAGGTTTGGGTCCAAAGCCCGAGCAAGTTTTAAAACCTGAGCAAGTGCAAAAAATTTTTATTGATAACGGTTTTACTCTTCAGCGAGCTTTTGAGGCCGGAGATCATCATTATGGTTTAATATTTAAATTAGCTTAAACTCAAATTATGAAGAACCTTAGCACCTTCCAAATAGTTTTACTCTCATTTTTTGCTTTAGCTATTTTTATCGGTGTCCTTATTTTCTCAGGCACAATCCCAGGGTTTCGTTCTGCTACTACCAGCACTTTGGGTTCGGTTAATTTGTGGGGACCAGTACCAGAGACCACAATGACCCCCTTTCTTGAAGCTTTTAACAAGGCTAATAAAAATACTGTTCAACTAGTTTACACTTATAAACCGCTTACTACTCTTGAGAGTGATTTTGTTAATGCCTTAGCCTCTGGCCGTGGTCCCGATTTAATAATTTTGCCTTCCGAGATGTCTTATCGTGAGGCGGATAAGTTTGTCCCTGTGCCATATACTACTTTGGCTTTGCGTGATTTTAAAGATACGTTTGTAGAATCAGGAGAAGTGTTTTTAACCCCCAACGGCACCTTGGCCTTACCTTTGCTAGTTGATCCATTGGTAATGTATTACAACCGGGATATTTTTTCAGGTGAGGGTATTGCTGAGCCACCCGCCACTTGGTCAGCTTTTAGGCAAGTAGTTAAAAATATCAATGTAATTGATAATAGTGGCAGTATTAAACGCACTGCGCTGGCTTTTGGGGAGTTTAGTAACAACAATAACGCTAAAGCCGACTTGTCGTTACTATTTCTACAAGCGGGGAGTAATATTATTTCTTACGATGTTAATAATGGTTACCGTGCTTCTTTAACTAATACTGGAGGTGGAACCATCTCTCCTGGGCAAGCCGCTTTAGACTTTTTTACGCAATTTGCTGATCCAAGTAAAGATGGCTACAGTTGGAACAGATCTTTACCCGAGGCCAGAGATGCCTTTGCGGCTGGGATCTTGGCCACCTATTTTGGCTTTGGTAGTGAGTTAAATGCTGTTAAGGATAAAAACCCTAACTTAAACTTTGACATCGCTAATGTGCCACAACGTGATAATGGCCGTAAGCTAACTTTTGCGCGAGTTTATGGTATTGGGGTAGTAAAACAAACAACCAATCCTAATGGGGCTGTTCAGGCCGCTTTGGATTTGGCATCTAAGGATAGTAGTAACGCACTTGGTCAATTACTTGGTCTACCTTCAGCCCGTCGAGATGTTTTATCGGGTAACTTTAGCAATCCCTACCAGGCTGCCTTAGCTAAAGCGGCGGTTATGTCTGTGTCTTGGCTTGACCCAGATGCTTTGGCCACACAACAAATTTTTTCTACAGCGGTTAGTCGAGTTATTACTGGTCAACAGACAGCCTATGATTCTATTACTAGGGCTAACAAAGAGTTGGACCAACTATTAGGACATTAAATAAAAATATGATTAAAAAATATTATTCGTTTTTAATTCTAGCCATCTTTGTTGGGTTATCTATTTTTAGTTTTGCTGCTGCTCAAACTAGCACCCTCATACCTTGTAGTATTGATAATGCTTTTATTGACTGTACCTTCTCTAAAATCTTCGGCATTAATAATGGTAATCAGCCAAGTTTATTTAGCAAGGTTTATAACTTTGCTGTTTTTGATTTGGCTGTGCCTTTGGCAACCTTATCAATTGTGGTGGGAGGTGTAATGTATGCCACCTCCTCTTTAGATTCTGGTAAAAGGGCCACCGCTAAAAAGGTTATTACCTACGCTGTTATGGGTTTAATTATTACCCTTGCTTCATACTTAATAATTAAAACTATTGTTAATGGTTTGGTTAGCAATACTGCTGTGGGTAATGCTATTAAACTTAAATAATAACTGGGGTATAATTTAACTATGATTGGTCCCTTAGCTCAATTATTAAATCAACAAAATAGTGCTAATAGCTATAACTTAAATAGTGGTAGCTATAACTTAGGTGATTTTTCTAGTGGTTGGTTTAATAACTTGGGCGGGGGAATTACTGGCGCTGGCGGTGGAGTTACTGGCGCTGGCTCTGGAGGTATTCAAAATCCAATCGCTGCTAATAGTTTGGCCGAGTTTATTAATAAAATTTTAGATATCGTTATTCAAATTGGCGTGCCGGTTTTAGTGGTAATGATTGTGTTTGTGGGCTATAAGTTTGTAGCCGCTCGGGGCAATAGTAGTAAATTAGAGGAGGCTAAAGAGGCCTTTAAGTGGACAGTAATTGGCGCGGCTATTGTTTTGGGCGCGTTTGTGATCTCGTCGGTGATCCAAACTACCGTTACTAATTTAGGGGCCTAATTATTTTTTATGGGTAATTTTTTCGAAAATTTACAATCCAACACTACACTTAATGGGAGTGGGATAAGTAATCTTCAGCAGACATTTAATAATATTTTTAATAGCAGTTCTGGTAGTAGTAAAGATTTTGCTGGGATTGTCTCATTAATTATTACTTCAATTTTAAAACCAGTCATGCTACTGATGGTGTCGGCGGCAGCCGTATACTTTATGTATGGCGTATTAACCTACGTTCGTCGAGGTGAGGATGAAGGGGATAGAGCTAAGGGTATTAGCATGATGTGGTACGGGATTGTGGCTATCTTTGTAATGATCTCAGTGTGGGGCTTAGTTTATATCCTTATCAACACCTTTAACTTAGACACTTCCGCTCCGCCTATTCCTAAGTTACAATAAGGGGAGGTTTATTAATTATTAAGAGTTTAATATTAAAGCTTATATGTTAAAGACTGCTCGTTTCCTTTTGCCTTATGCTCTAACCGCTTTACCGGTAGTGGCTTTGGCACAGTTTACTAACTTGCGTTCCAGCTTCCAAGAGATAACCAATATTATTAATGGTATTGTTATCCCGCTCATTGTGGGTGTGGCTGGTGTGATGTTTATGTATGGTTTAATCCAATACGTAACTAATCAGGGCGATGAAGCATCTCGCTCGGCTGCCCGTCAAACTATGATTTGGGGTATAGTAGTCCTCTTCGTAATGATCTCGGTTTGGGGCTTGGTAAATATTTTAGTTGGGACCTTCAACTTTAATAATACCCTTAACTCAAGCAACATTCCGCAAGTTCCAAATACTACTTACTAAAACTATGTTTGCCGCCACCGCTTTTGCGGCTACCAATATACCAATTGTCTCCAAAATTAATCAGTTGATTATTAATCCATTGATCACGCTCCTCATTGCTGTAGCTACGGTAGTGTTTATGTGGGGAGTTTGGCAGACTTTTGGCAGTAGTAGTGTAGAAAATAAAAAAGAAGGGACAGAGCATATTATGTGGGGTTTGATCGGCTTGTTTATTATGGTCTCGGCTATCGGTATTCTCCATGTAATTTGTAACACTATTGGTTGCAACTA
>CAYVQX010000013.1:7635-11909 GCA_964453715.1 uncultured Candidatus Saccharibacteria bacterium
GAGTAAAAATTAAGTAAATAAAAATCGCCCCGAACTCTTACGAGTTGCGGGGCGATGCGTTTGGGTGAACCTAGGGGATCTCTATTTGGACCCCCCAAGGCATGAGGGATTGGAAGCGAGCCCGGCATTTAAGGCTTGGGAGATCATGAAAATCATTATCTCCCCGACCTTTGCTTGGCTTGCTTGCATCGACTACCCTGACCACTTGGCCAGTCTCGTCGACCACCTCGGCCTTGTACTCCCCACTCCACCTGATCTGACAATCAGTGATGGGGAGATTGACCAACTCCGACCAGCTTGGCGCCTTCGGCGCTTTTACTATAGTCGGCTTGGCTTTTCCGGCCATGTCAATTTGGGCTAAATCCACAACGTCAGCCGCTTTGGCTGTTGCCTTGTGGTAAGCCGATAGACTCGGCCCGCGGAAGTTACCGTTGGTAATAACCAGGGCAATAAGCCCAATGATCATTACCAAGCGAACCGTCCGAGATATTGGCAGGAACCCAATCCCTATAAGCAAGAGAACAATAATGTTCAACCCGCCGAAGGTTTTGGGGTTTGCCAGAATCCATCCCCAGAGGTTGGGGTTTAGGAGCCAGATGGCTACTAAGACCCCAGCCCAGACGCCGATGGCGAGGAGGAAGGTCGCTCCAGGGCCCAACTTCTTCGGGCCCTTTTTGTCGTCCTTCTTCTTTTCCTCCTTCGGCTTTTCGGGTTTTTCCTCTGCCTTTTTCTCTTCTTTTTTATCCGTATCCGCCGGCGCCTTTTTAGGGCGCATCAGCAAGTGGACCCCAAAGAGGATCATTGCCGCAAGGATAAAGATAAGTGGGAGCAGGGCTACTAAACTCCATCCCCAGCTCAAATCGATGGTCGCTGGAAAATAGTTCCAACAACCAACAGCTGCCATCAAGATGAGCACGGTAATCATTGATGATTTCCAGTATTTCTTGATGACTCCGGAGACCCTCGAGAAACTAATCATTGTCTTTACCCTTTGTCTGGATGGTGGGGACAGCATTACCGCCGCCCTCCACATAGGTTTGAAGATGTGGCGCCCGGGCAATATTATCTGTCCGGACTTTTTGGGCCAACACGTGAGCTAGCCCATCTTGAGATATTTTGCCACCGAGTTTGTCGGCAATAGCCGCCAAACCTTCAGCAGTACCAGTGAGTGCTCCACGTTGGAGAGCTTGCTCACCCCTGGCTGTCTGCTCTTTTGCGTCTGCTAGTTGGCGCTCCCTCTCCACGGCTTTCGACGCTTCTTCTTCTACTTTTTGTGCGGGAGAGAGGTCAGCTACAGGGACCCAAGCCGCGCAGATTTTAATGCCGAAGCGGCTTTCAAGGCCATCAACTTCAGCCCCAGGAGAAGTACTACCGTTTAGGGCCAATATTTTCCCAGCAAATTTCGAGGTCGCTCCCTTGTCTTGCTGGATAAACTCGTTGTAAGTAAGGCCTGGTTCATTGCTATAGTCGATTACTTCTGCCCCAACTGCGGCGTCGACTTGATTTAGCACCTTGCCTTTATAATCAAAGACTACTGTAGCTGGGTTGGTAACAGCGAGGTCTAACATGACGATGATATCCGTTTTCCAACGATCACCTCCAAGCTCAACATCTTTAACTAAAACCGGGTGGGGGAATCGATGCCGCAAATAATCGGTCTCCCTTAACGAGACTTTGATCCTTTCCCTAACTGGCAGTTCTTTGCCATCAGGGCCAAGATCTTCAATTAGTTTGTCTGCTACCACCTCAAATCTGTGGACTTTTTTTATAGGCCATAAAATACTGACCCATGTGATCCCTAGATTTTTTTCTAAGAATCCGATCCTCCGTCGGTTTTCCTTTTTGCTTCCAGACTCTTTTACCTGGTGGGTTTTTTGGTCGACGAACAATCCACCTGAGAGATTGTCCAAGATCTTCGACAAACTCTCTCCCTTCACAACGAATTTGAAGCCGCCCGTTTCTACTCGGGTGGCTTGGCGGTTGGTGTTAGTCATAGTGTTGAGAACCACCAAAGCGGCGACCCCAAGCAATATAATTGACACCACCATACCAATAAGCCATACAATAAACATTTCAAACCTCCTTCCGCTAAGCGGATTTTTTTGTAGTTCACCTGTCAAAGAACACCTTCACCTTCTATTATATCACCTTTGGGGCTAAAAGTCAAGGCAAGAAAAGGACTAAAAAAAGCCTTAAAACAAGGCTCAATTTAGCGGTGAGATTTAACTATTTTGGTGGGCGGGAGAGGACTTGAACCTCCACGGATTGCTCCACTAGCTCCTAAGGCTAGCGCGTCTGCCATTTCGCCACCCGCCCGAACACTAACTTTAACATTATAGTTTAATATATGTAAATAACTATAATCTAAATAAAATTTAATAAGAAAAATAATTATATTTAAGTTAGTGTTCGGGCCCGCCCTTATTAATTTCAATTCAAAGCAATTTTTTTTTGCTTGTCCGCCCAGTAGGATTCGAACCTACGACCGTTCGCTTAAGAGGCGACTGCTCTACCGACTGAGCTATGGGCGGGTCTTATGCGCATTTGGTATACACTTTTGCGCAATGTGCTCGGGACGGGGGTCGAACCCGTATCCCAATTAGGACACGATTTTAAGTCGTGCGCGTATACCAATTCCGCCACCCGAGCAATGTAGTGTTATAGTATCAAAAAAAATAATAAAATCAAAGATAAAAACAAAGCAGTACATAAAATGAAATATCCAAATACAGTCTTGTATTTGGATATTTCATTTTATGTGCCGAGGAGAGGACTTGAACCTCCATGGGTCACCCCGCTTGCTCCTAAGGCAAGTGCGTATACCAATTTCGCCACCTCGGCATGTACGAACATCATACCAGAAAATTTTAAAAAGGGAATTGTTTGAGGCGTAGACCGGGATCGAACCGGTGCATAGCAGTTTTGCAGACTGCCGCGTTGACCAACTTCGCCACTACGCCTTGCCTTGCTAGTGTATCAGAGAATAAAAGATTTTTCTAGGATATATGATAAGCAAAAACATCCAATGAAAATCGGGGGCTCATTTTTAAGCGATTTTCATTGGATGTTTTTTAATTTACATGTCTTCTGACAAATCTCTAATTCTTTGAGCTATTTTTTCTCCTTTATCTAATTCAAAATCAAAGAAAGGAATTCTTCCAACTTTCGCATGTTTTTTAAAGTATTCTTTAAATTCACCTCGGAGTCGTTTTAAAAAGTTAATAGCGTTTTCTTCTTGACCTTCAGGCAACACAGTACACATAATAATAGCTCTTTTCATATCAGTTGGGAGATATACACGAGTTACTGTGATAAGAGAGTTTCTGTTTGATTCTCGTTCAATAAATTCTCCTGCGAGTTTTTGAATAAGGTGTTCTGTTTTATCGTGTTTAAAGTCCATATTTAAAATTTAACCATTTTTACAATTTGTAGTACATCATGTTCTGCGAGATCAATCTTTGTATCTACTGCGCAACCAAACTCTTCTGGTTCTGGCACAGTGTCTACTTCTTGTTTGTTTCTTTGAAGACCTTTAAGAGTTCCTCTTCCTATCTCTTCACTTCTTCGTAATATTTTAAATTTAAGATTTTTTTCAATTGTCCCTGATGTAACTTTACCACCAATAATTTGTAGTTTTTTTGCATTACCAAATACTTTAAGTACTTTAACTTCCGCAATAACTTCTTCTCGTTCGTGACTTGGTTGTGCTTCTAATGCTATTTCTTCAACCCATTTTTGTATTTCATAAATAATATTAAATAGTTTTACTTTTATATTATTTCTTTCAATAAGATTTCGTGCTTGTGGATCAATTTTGGTGTTAAAACCAATTATAATGGTTCGTGGATTTGTTGTTGCTAATTGAGTATCTGCTTCTGTGATATCCCCAGTTTCAGATCGTATTATTTTTAAGATAACGTGATTAATATTTATTTTTCTTAGTTCATATTCAATTGCATCTTTACTACCAATTACATCTGATTTGATGATGATAGGGAGAAATATTGAATGTTCGTCACAAGAGATATCTTTTTTGTCTGATGAAAGAGTATTTATTTTATGTTCAAGAATATAATCTTCTGCTTCTTTTTTTGTTTTTACAATTTCAAATGTATCACCTGCAGTAGGGAGAACATCAAAGCCTGATACTGTAAATGGTGCAGAGCAAGTTATTGAATCGTGTTGTTTTTGATTTTGATCTAGAATTGTTCTAATAGGAGAGTATGAATTTTGTGTAACCACAAATTCTCCCTTATGAGCTGTACCGTTTTTAA
>CAYVQX010000014.1:0-1667 GCA_964453715.1 uncultured Candidatus Saccharibacteria bacterium
ATTTGGTTACCCCAAGGGGCGTAGCCCGACTTAAACCTCATTTGGTAGGCTTTGAAGCCAGGCTCCGCCAACTTATTGACTGGTTTAAAGGTCTTAGGTTTAGCAAAGCCAATATTGGGCTTGTATAAACTCGCCACCTTTAGGAGGTCGGCCTCGATAACCTCCGCCATCTGCCGGTATGCAGGTTGATAAAAGTGGGCCACCACTCCATCCTTTAAGCCGCGCAACTGGTACTCCGCGCCGGCACTAAAGCCAATTGGCCGTCCGGTGGTAAAGGTGATCACCTGTGGCTGTTCGCCGGGGTAAATCTCCTTACCCTCATTATTGAGAGCAATAGCGCTTACTGCTTCGGGTAAGGAGTAATTAACTCCACCCCAACTAATCCAGGCGTAGCCAAACTGGCAGCTGGAGTTGAGTTGAAACTGTGGCCAAGTGTTCTTGGGCAAGCTGATATCAAAAACATCTTGCCGCAAGTCGATGAAGGCCGAGGGTGGTTTGCGGCCACTCAAGGCCTCGAGCGTTACTTTTTTAATAAACACTTTTTCGCCCTTAGTCCACGGCGCGGTGCTGATCTCAAAGTAGAGCGAGTTACCGGTAACTGAGCCGATAACACCACCAAGCCAAACCTCTTGACCCACTGACACAGTGGGGGAGACTTGGCCATAAATTGAGTAGGCCAAAGTGTTGTCAATGAGCTCATGCTCGATCACAACAACTGTTCCCAGGTTTACATCACCACTTGCGGTGATGGAGCAAACTGTGCCGTTAGCACAGCTCTCCACCACCTCCCCAGCAGCGCTTGTGCCATCGGTGTGACCCAAATTTTCTCCCAATCGGTAGCCAGCTTTTTTGACAAACCCGAGCCACGGGCCCGGCTTGCTACTGCAGGTTGTGGTGGGCAGGGGATAATCAAAAGTGTCCGCCACCTCGGCCCAAGCGCCAGCTGCCACCAACAGGGTGGCCATAACAAACGCAAAAACTCTTTTCATAACCAAGCCTCCTCATTTTGGACACAGGCGTGTCCTTTAGGTTGTTAATTGGGGATAAGTGCCCCAAGCTTTTCCTCTAGCATTTAAACACTTTAGAGAAAAAAGTCAAATATGCTTTTAAATAGTTGTCCTTTAGAAGATAATTTTTACTTTTTTTAAATAATCACAAAAAGACGAAAAAAGTCTTATATAGCAACACTAATGTCCTATAAAAGACAAACCCTATCTATAAGACAATCCTTATTTTAAGCCATTTTTTAGACTATTGCCTTTTTTTAAAGGTGTGGTAGTAATTTAACGGTATTTTGATCTTTATTCTTTCCTGCGGGAGAGATTACCTTGGACCTTTTGTGCCTGCTTAAAATGTTTTTGTTTTTAGGGCTTTATTTATTAACTAGCCAAGTTTTAAGTAGTCACAAAAATGAGCAAAAAAGACCTCAATCTAGTGAAAAAGTTGGGAACCCTCCTAGTGGTAGGGCTCATTTTGGTGTCTCATTCCCCGGTTACGGCTTTGGCAGCTGACGATGTTTCTGCCCCGGAGAATCAAACCCCAACGGTTGAAAATGTAGCAACTAATAATGATCAAGCTCCAGCAGTAGTCGAGGAGAGTGCTCCTATTGAGGAGCAACCTGCGACTCAAGCTGATGTAGAGTCTGATATAACACCTGATACAACTAA
>CAYVQX010000014.1:1767-11439 GCA_964453715.1 uncultured Candidatus Saccharibacteria bacterium
CAAACTGTAGAAACTGTACAAGATGTACAAGCTGTAGAAGCAGAAGTGGTTGAGACTCCAGTGGTATCAGAGACTCCAGCTCCTGAAGATAAGGCAGTTGAGGTAACCCCAGCTCCATCTGTGGCGGCAGTTATTGCTCCTGCAGTAGTAGCACCGGTAAATACCTCATTTGCTATTTCTGACGAGTTTGGCGGTAACTCGAGTGCGGCTAATACCAACACTCAAACTACCCCAACTCCAACCAATAATAATCCATTGGTAGTCTCACCAGAGATTGGCGGTCAAACCTCAACTAGCAACACTAATGGTCAGGGTACTTTTACTACTTTGCCAGACAATGGCGAGGGTAGTTTTAACACCTTGCCTAACGATAATGGTTGCACTAGTGGTTGTGGCGGCAGTCAAAATACTGGTGATCAGGGCTCCTTTACCACCTTGCCTGGTGACACTAACTTACCAGCAAGCGCTGAGGGTAGTTTTACTACTCAAAATAATGGCGGCGGTGGAGGTGGTGGCGGTTGTGAGTCTAATTGTGGCGGTGGCGGCGGTTCCTCGGGTGGTGGCTACAGCTTAGGTGGTAGCGCTATCTCTTATAGCGGCTCAACTCCGTTGCCTTTACCTTGTGAACTTTATTTAAAGAAGTTTATTAAGCTTGGTGCTAATAACGATCCAGTAGAGGTGCGTAAGTTGGAGGCCTTCCTTAATGTTTTTGAGGGCTTTAACTTACCAGTTGATGGCGTTTATGACCAAGCTGACTATGAGGCGGTTAAAATCTTCCAACAGCGTTACGCGAGCGCGGTCTTAACGCCTTGGGGTATTACCGATCCAACTGGCTACGTTTATATCACTACAACTTTAACTATTAATCAGATTTATTGTCATCACACTGTGGGTAATGACTTAGATCTCTCAACTATTTATCCGGTTTATGGTCCGGCTGATGAAAATGGCGTTAAGCCAGTAGAGGGCTTAATGGCTACAACTACGCCAACCACAACCCCAAGCCTCAAACAGTTGCCGGCTCTCTTCCAAGCGGCGGCGGTTGGTGCGCTTAATTTTATTAAAGACTGGTGGTGCTTGATCATTATTATTTTACTCATCTTAATTATTGCTTACTTATTGGATGAGCGAGAGCGCTTGGCCCGTGAGTTAGATAAGCAAAAAAAGGCTAAACCTATTGCCTCTGACCAAACGGTTAGTATTGGCGAGGTTATTGCTGGCGGGACGGTGTTGCCCTTGGTGCCACCGCAAGACGGTGAGGAGGAGTGGGTAAAGTTAGATAAAACTGAACCTGATTTAGATCCAAGCCAAGAACCATTGACAAAACTCTAAAAAATTGCTAGGAATGGCCCCAGAACAGCACGTTCTTGGGGCCATTTCGGCCTCTAAGAACCTTTTACAATTCAAGGAAAACGCAAATGACTTCGGCCGCAGGCCGAGAAAGGTAGGTGACGAATGAAGCTGAAACGATGGTTGTTGATTGCCGCCCTGTTGGCGGTAATCGTAGCTCCAGCAATGGGGCAGTCCATTAAGGTGGAGGCCGAGCCAGAAAGTAAGGCTCTTGTACACTTCATTGACAAAACCACAATCCGTGTTAGCGCTGGACCACAGCTCTTGGTGGAGCCGTTCCGTCCGGCGGGGATCAACCCCTTTGAGAATATTCTCGTGCAGGGGGAGGTTGACCCGAGTGTCCGCTACTACATTGCCCCCAAGGCAAAGGTGGTTGGCGGCACAGGCAACAAAAAAAATGCTCTAACGCGGTTGAAGACCTTCCGCGTGGAGTATTTGCCAATTGAGAATGTTGGCGGTCCGCCGGTTTTGTTGGACCCAATTGTTTGGGAAGGGGTGGTTGATTATAATCATCTCGACCAAGATGGTAATCCAACAATTTGTGATCCGAGTGGACATCCGCTGGCACGCACAGTTGTTGCCGGTGTGGTTGGGTACTACATCTTGAGGGAAACAACTCAAGGTGTGATTTGCCTGAGGATCAATTTGAGTGCCGGTTTGCCGGTTTGTTGGAATTCGCCGTTTTTTAAATCTGATGGATCAGGGAAAGTTTTTGATCCAGAAGATTTTGATGCGGCGATGGAGAAGTTGGCAAATCCCAAAGCCTTTCGTGGTTGGTTGGAAATTATTCCTAACTCCCATGATTTAGCTTGGGTGCGCTGGCAAATCACCTACGAAGCTAAGGCAAAGAATTCCAATATGGCTTGGGAGACCAAGCCGCAGTCGGGTATCTTTGTTTTTGACTTTGACGGTGACGGCTATCGGAACGATTATGAGATCGAGATGGGCACAGACCCCTACGATCCCAATGATTATCCGGGTAGACCTCAGTATGTCTCTGTCCCCAACGTGGTGGGTAAAACCACTTCCGAGGCGACGAATATTCTGACCAATGTTGGGTTAGTGTTGGATCCGTTGATTCTTCACACCTACTCCAACACGGTGCCGGCGGGGAAAATCATTTCCCAAGCACCGGTGGCAACATCACAAGTGTTGTTAGGGACCGCTGTTAACGTAACGGTTTCCGACGGCCCGCAGCCAACGGAAACGAGGACCACTCCCAATGTGGTCAGTAAAACAATAAGCGAAGCAACTACGGTCTTGTTGGGAGTACAGCTCCAACTTGGTGCTGTTAGCTACGCTTACTCCGACACTTGTCCGGTGGGGAAAATCATTTCCCAAGCACCGGTTAGTGGCACGGTGGTGCCGATTAACTCGGCAGTTGCTGTTACGGTATCCCTTGGACCTGAGTACGTCTCGGTACCAAGTGTGGTGGGTAAAACCACTACCGAGGCTGATACGATCCTCACAGCGGCGAACTTGGTATTGGGAACAATTTCCCATGCCTATTCTGCTACTGTGCCGGCGGGGAAAATTATTTCCCAAGCGCCGGTGGCAACATCACAAGTGTTGCCTGGTACGGCGGTTAACGTGGTCGTCTCGGATGGCCCGCAACCGGTAAATCCGTTGGTGGTCAACATCACTTCGCCGGCCGACAACTTTGTTGGCACGGTGGGGCAGCACATCCCATTTATGAGTGCTGTTACGGGTGGGGCAACCCCATATGATAACTTCAAATGGCACCTCGCTGACAATTCGTTCCGCTATACCCAGAATATCGACAAAGTTTTCGATTTTCCGGGTGCGGGATGGAATTATATCGACGTGACGGATCACGCCGGTACTGTGGCCCAAGATAAAGTCTGGGTCCAAATCAATGCGCCTGTTAGTAAATCGGCGTACAGAGGTCCCATCTTCTGGATGGGTGAAGTGTATCAATTTGGCTCGTGGCCGGCCGAGGCCAAGGCGTTTCTTGGTTTGTAGTTTTCCTTGAATTCGTGTCCCTTACGCCCCCTCTCGACTCCGGTCGGGTAGGGGGCTTGATTTTTTTCTCTATATATGCTAGTAATAGACCAACACATTTACGTGTGTTGTCAAATTATAAAAGGTCCAATTTATAAGTATTTATAAGTATTTTATGAAGAAATCTTTAACTTTAGCCATTTTTAGTCTTGCTTTGGTACCAGTGTTAGCCTTCGCTACCACTTTAACTCCTAGCATTACTACTCCGGCTAACAACGCCACGGTTACCGTTAACACCCCAGTCACTTTTACTGGTAGTGCTACTGGTGGCACCGCTCCTTACTCTTATGTTTGGACGTTTGGCGATGCTACTAGCGCCTTTGGTGAGTCTTACAGCAAGACTTATACGGCTACTGGTACTAAGACTGTACGTTTAACTGTTGATGATCATAACGCTGTTGAGGCTGATACCACCATCACTATTAATGTAGTTGATGCGGCTACTACCTCGGCGCTTACGATCACTAATATCCGCGTAACTGATGTCACTCAAACAAGCGCCATCATCCGCTGGACGACTAATCGCGCTGCTAACAGTCGCGTGATCTACGACACCGTCTCGCACGCTGATATCTCTGGCCAAACGGCCCCTAACTTTGGTTATGCTAACTCTACCGGCACCTCGGACTCTGATCCTAAGGTAGTAGAGCACGCTGTAACCATCTCCGGCCTCTCGGCTAATACTCAATACTTCTTCCGCGTTATCTCGCAGGAGTAAGTTTAGAGTACGGACCGACAACACCGTAGTTAAAACACCCTCGCCCTTGTGGTCGGGGGTGTTTTAAGTTATGTTATAATCTTAATAATATGGACAGTTTTAAAGAGTGGGTGCTTATTATTTGCTTGGTTATTATTGCTGCTTTTTTGATCTTGTCGCAATTGTTGTATTAAAAATATGGATTACAAACCAACCATCGGTCTCGAGGTACACGTGGAGCTTAAAACGGCGACCAAGATGTTTTGTAATTCTAAAAACGACCCCGATGAGAAGCGACCCAATGTAAACATTTGTCCCATCTGCATGGCTCATCCGGGCACTCTCCCAGTGCCTAATAAAAAGGCCATTGAGCACGTGATCCGCGTTGGCCTCGCGGTGGGTGGCACTATTGCTGACTACACCGAGATGGATCGTAAAAATTATTTTTATCCTGATATCCCTAAGGGTTATCAGCTTAGTCAGTATAAATACCCTTTGGTAAGTGGTGGTGAGTTGGCTGGCGTAGAGTTAACGCGTATTCATATTGAGGAGGACACAGCGCGCTCAATCCACGACGACAAAACAGGGGAGTCGCTAGTAGATTTTAATCGTGGTGGTGTGCCTCTCATGGAGTTGGTAACCGAGCCAGTTATAACTAGTGCCAAACAAGCGGCCGACTTTGCTAAAGAGTTGCAGCTCTTGCTCTCACCACTTTATTTAAATGTCTCCGAGGCCAACTTAGAGAAGGGCGAGATGCGCGTGGAGGCCAACATCTCTATTAATATGGGCACTAAGGTGGAGATTAAAAACTTAAACTCGTTTAAGGCAGTAGAGAAGGCGATTGAGTTTGAGACTAAGCGTCAAACTGAGCTTTTAGAA
Organism: uncultured Candidatus Saccharibacteria bacterium; assembly: GCA_964453715.1. Classification (GTDB taxonomy): domain Bacteria; phylum Patescibacteriota; class Minisyncoccia; order Phycocordibacterales; family XYD1-FULL-46-19; genus JAGORB01. The sequence goes on from CAYVQX010000014.1 coordinate 6,716, forward strand.
AAAGGTGAGAAGGTGGTGCAAGAGACGCGGGGTTGGGACGAGGATAAAGGAATAACTTTTAGCCAGCGTAAAAAGGAGACCTCGCATGATTATCGCTACTTCCCCGATCCGGATATCCCTAAAATGTGGATTAGTAAAATCCCCGAGTTTAAAAACTTGCACGAGACCTTGCCCGAGTTGCCAGCGGTTAAGCGCGAGCGATTTATTAATAAATTTGGTTTAAAGGCCGAGGATGCTGAAGTGTTTGTAAGTGATGTGCAAATGAGCACTTTGTTTGAGGGTGCGGCCGCCGGATTAAATAATGAAGAGGTTAAACTCCTCTCCAACTATCTTACCTCTGACTTAATGGGTTTGGTTAAAAATAATTTAGTTAAAACTTGGCCAACCGCTGAAGCAATGTCTGAATTAGTTAAGATGATTAGCGCGGGTGAGATCTCCTCGCGCGGCGCCAAAGATATTTTGGCCGTTTTAGCCATTCAAGGTGGGGCGCCGCGCGCTATTGCCGAGTCACATAACCTCTTCCAAAAGAGTGATGAGAGTGAGCTGCTTAAAATTATTGATCAAGTTTTGGCTGAAAATCCGCAACAAGCCGCCGAGTTTAAAGCCGGTAGCGAGAAGGTCCTCCAATTTTTAGTTGGCCAAGGGATGAAGTTGTCTAAAGGTAGCGCCAACCCTGGCCTCCTCGCCAAATTGTTTAAAACTAAAATATAATTCTTGCCAATTTTTGCTATAATTAAGTTATGGCAAGAGTAAAAGTGGCAATTAATGGTCTCGGTCGCATTGGCCGTGCCTTTTTAAAACAAGCAGTTAATGAGCCGGCTATTCAAATAGTAGCGGTTAATGATCTGGGCGATTTAGAGAACTTGGCTTATCTTCTGCGTTACGACTCGGCTTATGGCCCTTATGGCAAAGAGGTTAAAACTGCCGACGGCAATTTAATTGTTGCCGGTCAAACAATTAAATTTTTACAACAAAAAGACCCTACCTTATTACCTTGGCGCGAGTTAGGGGTGGATGTAGTGGTAGAGTCCACAGGTGTTTTTGAGACTTACGATAAAGCCAAGGTCCATTTAATGGCCGGCGCGCGTAAGGTAGTAATCTCGGCGCCCACTAAAGATGAACCTCCCGCTGGCATTGGCGGAGCCACCGTCTTGGTGGGAGTTAATGAGGAGAAGTTGGGTGTCTGCCAAATTTCCTCCAATGGTTCTTGCACTACCAACGCGGCTAGTCCCTTGATGGCCATTTTAGACGAGGGAGTTGGGATCGAGCGCGCGATTTTAAATACTGTGCATGGTTATACTGCTACGCAAAAATTAGTGGATAGCCCCGATGCTAAAGACTTCCGTCGTGGTCGCGCCGCGGCCATGAACATTGTTCCCTCTACCACTGGCGCGGCTATTGCCGTGACCAAAGCCTTCCCCTCACTAACAGGCAAGTTTGATGGTTTATCGGTGCGAGTGCCGGTAGTCTCTGGCTCAATTGTAGATGTAACTTTTGTGGCTAAAAGGCCAACCAGTGTGGAGGAGATTAATAAAATTTTAACCGCCGCCGCCGCCTCGCCGCGCTGGCAAGGTATTTTTGCTGTTACCAATGAGCCACTAGTTTCCACCGATATTTTAAATAGTCCATATGGATCGTTGGCTCAACTTGATTTAACTAAAGTGGTTGATAAAACGCTGGTTAAAGTGATGGCTTGGTACGATAACGAGCAAGGGTATACTCACACCTTAATTAGGCACGTTATTAAAACCGGCCAAAGTTAATTTATGATTATTTATTTAGCCTCCGATCATGCCGGCTTCAACTTAAAGGAGAAGGTTAAAAATTATTTAAAAGGTGCTGGTTATGCAGTAGAGGATCAAGGCGCTTTTACTCTTGATCCACTAGACGATTATCCTGATTTTATTACGCCGGCCGCCAAGCAAGTGGCAGCCGATCCAGAATTATCGCGAGCAATTATTTTTGGCGCTTCTGGTCAAGGTGAGGCTATGGCGGCCAACCGCTTTAACCAAGTGCGAGCAGCGGTTTATTATGGTGGTCGGGAGGAGGTTATTACACTCTCGCGCGAGCACAACGATGCCAATGTTTTATCAATTGGCGCTAAATTTGTGGGTGAGGAGGAGGCCATTAACGCCGTTAAGTTGTGGCTTGGTACACCTTTTAGCAATGAGGAGCGACACTTGCGTCGCTTAAAAAAGTTGGACACCGGCGGTAGTATTAAAGCTTTTTAAATTATTATGGAAATTGTCCCATCAATTATTGGCCAAAATTTTAGTGAGATTGAGGATAAGTTGGCGGTTTTAGAGGGTGCTTGTGATTGGGCACACTTAGATATTATGGACGGGCGTTTAACTAAATCGCGCTCGTGGCAAGTGGCCTCCGACTTAGACTTTGTGCCAGGACGGATTAAACTTGAGGCACATTTAATGATTAAAGATCCAGAGTCAGTGCTCTCCGAGTGGACGCGAGTGGTAGATAAAATTATTGTGCAGGCGGAAGTGGTTAATAATTTAAAAGAGTTGTTAGACATTTTTGCTAATCATCACACCAAGCTTAGCGTGTCTTTATTAATGGAGACACCGGTTGATATTTTAAAACCGTATTTAGATGATCTTAAATTTGTGCATTTAATGAGTGTTAGTGAGATTGGTTTTTATGGACAACCTTTTAATAATGCCGTGTTGGAGAAGATAAAAACTTTGCGAGCGCTCTCGCCGAGTGTTAACATTAGTGTAGACGGTGGCATTAATTTAAATAATGTAAAAAAAGTTTTTGCCGCTGGCGCTAACAGAGTAATAGTGGGCAACGCTATTTGGGGTGAGGGTGATCCACTTAAAAATCTCGAGCAATTTAAAAAACTTTAAATGTCGTTAACCGACGAAAAAATAAAATTTTTAGAGCTTAAGGCCAACCAAATTAGAGAGCATATTATTAAAATGTTGGTTAAAGCTGGCTCTGGTCATACCGCGGGCCCTTTAGGTATGGCCGATATTTTTACCTTGCTTTATTTCCACACTTTGCGCCATGAGCCCAAAAAACCTGACTGGCCCGAGCGAGATCGCTTAGTTTTATCTAATGGGCACATTTGCCCAGTGTTGTACGCTACCATGGGTGAGGCGGGTTACTTTGATTTAGAAGAGTTAAAAACTTTGCGCCAATTTGACTCTATTTTACAAGGCCATCCACATCGAGATTTTTTACCCGCTTTAGAAACGAGCTCGGGCCCCTTGGGCTCTGGTCTCTCACAAGCAGTGGGGATGGCGCTGGCTGACCGAGTTAATAATGGCGAGAGCACCGACAAATTTATTTATTGTTTAATGAGTGATGGCGAGCAAGAGTGTGGTCAAACTTGGGAGGCGGCCATGCTCGCGGGTAAAGAGAGTTTGGGTCGATTAATTGCCATTATGGATCGCAATAATATCCAAATTGATGGCTTTACCGAGGATATTATGCCACTGGAGCCTCTGCCTAAAAAATATGAAGCGTGGAATTGGCACGTAATTGAGGTCTCGGGCCACGACTTTAAAGCTTTAAACGAGGCCCTAACCGAGGCTCAAAGTGTGTTTAATCGGCCAAGTATGATTATTGCTCATACTACGCCTGGTAAGGGTGTGCCAATGTTTGAAAATAAGTTTGAGTGGCATGGTAAACCGCCGTCTGCAGCCGAGGGCGAGCAGGCCTTAAAAGATTTAAAAAAGATTGAGCATAAATTGTTGGCTGGAGAAAGTTTAAAATAATATGAGCGAGTTAAATCCAAAACAAAAATTAAATCCACACTTGTTTAGCAACGAGCTAGAACAAGCGCCAATTAGAAATGGTTATGGCACCGGCTTGGTAAAAGCGGGGGAGGCAAGCGAGCAAGTGGTGGCCTTGTGTGCAGATTTAACCGAGTCTACTCGCTCGGAAGAATTTGCTAAAAAGTTTCCGCAACGATTTATAGAGATGGGGGTGGCCGAGCAAAACTTAGCGAGCGTAGCGAGCGGGATGGCCGCGATGGGGAAGATCCCGTTTATTACCTCTTATGCCATGTTCTCCCCTGGACGGAATTGGGAGCAAATTAGAACGACCATTTGTTATAACGATCGGAAGGTGGTAATTGCCGGCTCGCACGCTGGTGTCTCAGTGGGCCCAGATGGCGGTACGCACCAAGCGCTAGAAGATATTGCTATTACCCGAGCGATACCGCGGATGGAAGTGGTGGTACCTTGTGACTCGGTAGAGGCCGAGAAGGCGACTCTCGCCGCCGCGGCGTCTAATGCGCCTACTTATCTCCGTTTAGCGCGAGAAAAAACGCCAATTATTACTACTGCTGAAACGCCGTTTGAGCTGGGCAAGGCCAATATTTTTTGGACGAGTAAAAATCCCGAGGTCACGATTGTGGTGTGTGGCGGGTTAACTTATAACGCTCTTTTGGCCGCCAAAAGTTTAAACGAGAGCGGGGTAGAGGTGGAGGTTATTAACCTGCACACTATTAAACCGTTAGATACTAAAACTATTCTAGCTAGCGTTAAAAAAAGTGGCGCCGTGGTAACGGTGGAGGAGCATCAACTAGCTGGCGGGATGGGGGGCGCGGTGGCCGAGTTCCTCGCCACCGCTTATCCAACACCGCAAGAGTTTGTGGCGGTGCACGACCAATTTGGTCAATCTGGTACGCCCGAGCAACTTATTAAGCACTATAAATTGGATACCCCAAGCATTATTAAAGCGGTAAAAAAAGTCCTCAC
>CAYVQX010000015.1:0-3406 GCA_964453715.1 uncultured Candidatus Saccharibacteria bacterium
GAATATTCCTCCGCTTTTAAAATCTTCTTCACTCGCCCATCAATCCCCTCATAGCGGCCGGCGATTAAAATTAAATTTTGCTTACTCTTGGCCAACTTTTTAGCCACCTCATTAGTAAAAGTTTTACCACCGGGAGAAAAGATTACTACTTTAGGCCCTCCAGTCAAAAATGACTTCCCCTTGTCGACTGGGAATTTTTGACTGGTTGAGGCCAAAGTTTTTTCTGGGAGTTTTTGTTGGTGTGATGCCACGATCTTCTCGACCGCTCTTAAAATTGGCTCGGCTGTCATTACCATACCAGGCCCACCGCCGTATGGTCGCTCATCTACCTTTTTATGTTTATCTTTGGTAAAGTCGCGCGGGTTAAAAATTTTAACCTCAATCTTCTTACCCTTTATGGCGCGCGCCAAAATTGACTCATTTAAATATGAGCCAAACATCTCAGGGAAAATAGTAATAATATTAAATTTCATTTTTAGTCTAAAAATCCCGCAGCTGCGGGATTTTTATTTTTAAATTAGCTTAGAGTTTAAGATCGGCCATCGCCTCATCTACTGAACGCGCCGCACTTGGGCGAGTAGAGCCAGCTGGCTCATTAATCTTTAAGTTAACGCGAGCGTTATTCTTCATCCCTACAACACGGAGCAAGGTGCGGATAGCCTTGGCTGTGTTGCCTTGGCGACCAATAATCTTACCCATATCCTCCGGATTAACATCAAGGGTCATAAGCACACCCATCTCATCAACTTTACGATCAACTTTTACATCCTCAGGATGATCTACTAAAGCCTTAATTAACGACTCTAAAAACTCTTGGTCTCTATTCATGAAAGTGTAAGCTAGTCTGATTGTTAAGGCAGTACCTCGAGCCGGACTGCTATCTAAAGTTTAGCAAAAATTTAAGCCGCTGCAACCTCCTCGGCTGGAGCCTCAACTGGAGCCTCTTCTGGAGCTGGCTCGGCAGGAGTCTCTGGAGCAGCCTCCTCTACCTTTGGCTCCTCCTTTTTCTCAACCGTCTTCTTAGGTAAAACATTGATCTTTTTACCACTTAAGATATTTAAATTAACCAATAAGTTATGGACAGTAGGAGAAACTTGGGCCCCCTTCGCAATCCAGTTTTTAACAGCCTCACCATCTACTTTAGAGTGATCGCGGCGTGGATCATAATTACCTAAAACACGTAAGAAGCGGCCACTCTTTTTAGCGGCATTTTTAGAATCGGTTACCACCACTCGGAAGGAGGGGTCATTTTTGCGGCCGACACGCTGTAAGCGAATGATTAACATACGGGCAATAGTAGCAGGTTTGGTAAAATCGGTCAAATAGCTTATAGTGGTGGGACCAATGAGTAAATCAAAGACTATAGAGGGGGTAATTAAGATTGTCCGCAAGGGCGGTTTTTTACCTCTGCCAGATGAGCCTAAAAACGAGCTCTACATCCCCACCGACTACACTTGGCCGGCTTTTAGTGGCGACACCGTGGAGGTAACTTTAACCGGTGATAAAACCCCTGAGGGTAAGCCTATTGCCAAAGTAACCAAAGTTATTGAGCGCGGCGAGTCTCGCTTAGTAGGGACAATTATTAAAGAGGCTAACGACTTTTTTTTACAGCCCAACAATGAGCGCTTACCCCGCTTTAAACTTTTGGCCTCGCCTTTAAAACCAAAGGTTGAGTACAAGGCCTTAGCCATTTTTAAAGATTGGACCAAAAAGGACGAGGCGCCCACTGCCACTCTTGAGGCAATTTTGGGCCCTGTGGGTGAGCATGAGGCTGAGATGCAATCAATTATTGCTGGCCACGGCATTGTTTACGACTTCCCACCGGCAGTGGAGGCCGAGGCGGCCGAGATTAAAAAGAATTTTATTGATAACGTGGCCGCTGAGGCCAAGGTACGTCGAGACTGTCGTGAAACTCTTACTTTTACCATTGACCCAGTTGATGCCAAAGATTTTGACGATGCTATCTCTTTTAAAGATTTAGGTAACAACACTTATGAGGTTGGTGTGCATATTGCCGATGTCTCTCATTATGTTAAGCCAGGCACTGCCTTAGACGCCGAGGCCAGACGCCGAGCGACCTCTATTTATTTAGTCGATCGCACCATCCCAATGTTGCCAGAGGTTTTATCTAATGATGTGTGTAGTTTAGTCCCCCACGAGGAGCGCTTAACCTTTGCCGCTATTTTTACCCTTAATGACCAAGCCGAGATTGTAGATGAGTGGTTTGGCCGGACGATTATTAAGTCTGACCACCGCTTTAGTTATGAGGCAGCTCAAGAGGTCCTTGATGGCAAAAGTGATATTTATAAAAAAGAGCTTACTACTCTTAACAAACTAGCCTATAAACTCCGCGAGCAAAAAATAAATGCTGGCGCTATTACCTTTGACGATACCGAGGTTAAATTTATTTTAGACGCCAAGGGTAAACCAATTGAGATTGTACAAAAAGTGCGCACCGACTCACACTTGCTTATTGAGGACTTAATGCTTTTAGCCAACAGACGCGTGGCCGAGTTTGCCTCTAAATATAATGAGGATCAACCGCACACTTTTATTTATCGGGTGCACGACTGGCCAAACATAGAGAAGTTGGGCAACTTAGCCAACTTTTTAAAACCTCTGGGTTATGAGCTCTCACTGGCTAAAGATCGTCTCCACTCTAGCGACTTAAACGCTCTTTTAGCCGCTGCTGCCGAGCGCGCTGAGAGCCATATTATTAACCGCGCCGCCGTGCGAGCGATGGCCAAAGCCGTTTACTCAACCGAGAACATTGGCCACTGGGGACTAGCCTTCTCTTATTACACTCACTTTACCTCACCAATTAGACGCTGGCCCGATGTGTTGGTCCACCGCTTGTTAGCAATCTTTTTAGCTCACAAAAAACCAACTGAAGCGATGTTAAAAAGTATTAGCGAGGATGTGGTTAACTCCTCAGCGCGCGAGGCCGAGGCGGCCGAGGCCGAGCGCGAGAGTATTAAATATAAACAAGTAGAGTATATGAGCGCTCACTTGGGCGAGGAGTACAATGGCATCATCTCCGGCGTGGCCGAGTTTGGTATTTTTGTAGAAGAGCTCTCAACTAAATCGGAGGGTTTAATCTCGGTCCGCGACTTAGATGATTATTACGACTACGATGAGAAAACCATTTCCTTAGTTGGTCGCAAGACTAAAAAGCGTTATCGCTTGGGTGACAAAATTAAAATTAAAGTTAAGGCCGCCGACCCCGCCCGCCGTCGTCTTGATTTTAGTTTAGTAGAGTAATAAACTATTAATAATGATTTTTAAGCAAACTAATTTGTTAGCCGGTCTCCTACTCCTCTCTAACTGTGGAGAGCTCCGGCGTGATTAGTTTAACTATAAAGTAATTAAGCCAAAGCCCTCCACCACATCCGGCGGAGGGCTTTTA
>CAYVQX010000015.1:3506-7647 GCA_964453715.1 uncultured Candidatus Saccharibacteria bacterium
CCCATTGTTACACCGTATAAGATACTGGCTCGGCTCATTGTCTCACGATTGTGCGTAATTAAAATTAATTGCGAGCTCTTAGACAATCTAGTAATCATCTCGCCATACTTGCGCGAGTTGGCCTCGTCGAGCGCCGCATCGGTTTCATCTAAAATTAAGAAGGGTGGTGGATTTACCGCCGCAATAGCAAAGAGGAGCGCGATTGAGGTTAAAGCTCGCTCGCCACCCGAGAGCATTTGTAAGCCCCGCACTTTTTTACGTGGTAGGCTAACCGTAATCTCAATACCGGCTTTTTGCTCCTTCTCTTCCTCCTCAAGTTCGCCGGCAACCATATCGCCCAAAGCATCAAATTTAATGGCCTTTTTATTTTTCTCAGGGAAGATGAGTTTAAGTCCAGCCTCGCCACCGCCAAACATTAGGCCAAACAGCTTGGCAAACTCTTCATTAATTTTAATTAAACCTTGTTTAAAACTGCTCTCCAACTCGGCCTCCAAGTCGGCCATAATTTTAAGCAGTGAGGTCTCGCTGGCCTCCAGGTCGGCTAGCTCGGTGGTTAAAAATTGCTCTCGCGCCGTAACTTGCTCGTACTCTTTTAAGACATCCGTATTTTCTACACCCATATCCTCCAATTTAATTTTAAGTCGTTCAATATCTTTACGGCGCGCCTCTTGCAGGGCGCGCGGCTCCACCGTATTTTTTATCTCTTTTACAAAGTCTCTAACCTCTTGATCAATTAAAGCTACCGCCTCCTCCACCTCGCGCTTAAGAGCAGTGTTTTCCATCTGCCACTTCTCCTCCTCCACTTCTAAAGTGCCAAGCATAGTTATAAGCTCCGTCTTCCGAGCGCGCAGACCAAACAAGTCACGCTCGGCCGCAAAAGCGTCCTCGCGCTCGGTAGAGAGCGAGGCTTTTAATTGCTCATATTGCTCGGTGGCCAATTTAAGCAACTCCTCATGACGACTCATTGTTTGGAGTAAGGACTCACGCTCGGCCGTTAATTTGGCCAAGCTGTTATCCTCGGTCACCTCTCTCGAGTGGAGCTCACTGCCAGAAAATTCTTGCAAGCGATGCTTAATAGCACCTAAAGCTCGTCGCCATAAGTTGGGCTCAACACTTTGCTCGGCCTCCATAATAACTTGGCGGACTTCTAAAATTAGGGCTTCTACCGCCGCGGCCGGCACGGCCGCGGCGGGCCTCCCCAACTCCTGCGGCTTCTCACCACTCTTAGCCTCAATCATCCCCTCCAAGCGACCAAGCGAGCGAGCTAAATCATCTTTTTTAGTCCGGAGCATTGAGAGCTCAGATTCTTTTTGGACCAAACTATCATCACGACGACGATTCTCGCCTCGCGCCCTAACTATTACCTGCTCTAAGTCGTTAATCTGTCGCTCTAAATGTAATAATTCTTTTTTGGGCGCTTCAGCTTTAACTTTTAACTCGGCTTGTTGGCGCTCTAAATAGCCGGCCTCCTGACCCAAATACTCTTTATATAAACGCTTAAGCTCACGACGAAACTCGTCGGCCTTCTCAATCTTCTCTACTTGGCGTTTTAAAAATTTTAAATGCGGCGCAATCTCTCTCCTTAACGACTCAACTTGTTTTTTATTTTCAGCCGTCTTCTCCAACTTTTTACGACTCTCGCTCAACTTCCACTGATAAACTTTTAAGCCCAAGGCATCCTCAATCATGGCCTTACGCTCTTCAGGCGAGGCGGAGAGCAAGCGATCAGCATCACCCTGCGACACAATTTGATGCCCCGATGGCCCTAAAGACACTTGCGACAACAACTCCAGCACATCGCGCAAGCGGACCGCCGAGCCATTAATTTTATATTCATTTACACCATCACGATGGACCTCACGAGAGACAGCCACCTCGTCAAAGTCTACTCCTAACTTACGATCGTCATTATTAAAAACAACTGTCGCCACCGCTCGCGCCGCTCGCGGTTCTCTATCGCTACCGTTCCAAATTAAATCCTCACCTTTTTTACCGCGAAGCGACTTCATTGATTGCTCACCCAACACCCAACGGAAGGCCTCGGCCACATTACTTTTACCCGAGCCGTTTGGACCAACTACGCCCACAATTGGAGCGTCAAAAAGAAGAGTCGTTTTTTTAGCAAACGACTTAAAGCCGGAGAGTTCTAATCTGGCTAAACGCATAAAATTATTTTACCACAAGCGCAAACTTAAACGCGGGTATTGCCCCAACCTTTAGCCTCTAAACCGCGGCTGGCCGCCTTTTGTTCAGCCTCTTGCTTGGAGTGACCAATACCCTCGGCCACCAACTCCTCACCAATATAAAGACCAATTGTAAAACGCTTATTATGATCTGGGCCCACCTCAGAGAGCACACGATAACTAGGCGTAATGCTTAAATGCTCTTGAGCCTGCTCTTGGAAGAAGCTCTTAGCATCTTGCCATAAGTTTTTAGAAATAATTTCTTCAGTTTTATCAAATAAGTTTTTAGCAATAAAATCTCGCGCCGTCTCATAACCCAAGTCTAAATAAATTGCGCCCACCACCGACTCAAAAGTGTTGGCCAAAATTACCTGTCGCGCTCGGCCAGTATCCTTAGCCTCACCTTTAGATAAATACAAATAATCATTCATCCCTAAATCACCAGCTACCTCGGAGAGAGTAACGGCGTTAACTAAAGCCGCGCGCAAACTAGTTAACTCGCCCTCGGTTTTATCGGGATATTTTAAAAACAAGTAATCCGTTACCGCGAGCTCTAAAACTGCGTCACCCAAAAACTCCAAGCGCTCATTGTGCTCAAGAGTAAGCTCGCGATGCTCGTTTAAATAAGAGCGATGGATAAAAGCCTGTTCCAAAATCTCGGGCCGGTTAAACTTTAGGCCCAAACGCTCGGCAAATTTAGTGGTTGGTGGCATGAGTTAAGATGGTAATAGCTTTAGTCACTAAAGGCAAGATGTCGTTATACATTTTAAGATCGGCGATCTCGGCGAGGGGAAACCACTTGGCCTCGGTTAAACCGCCCTTATCGCCCAGTTTTAATTGGCTTGGATCGCTAACTTCAGCCAAAAAATAGTTAACTTGTTTGCGTAATTTACCCCGCTCTGGGTCAGAGGCAATGTACTCATTAGCGCCCAAGCTCTCGCCAACTTTAACTGTTAAGTTTAACTCCTCTTTAATCTCCCGCGCTGTGCCAGCCTTTAACTCTTCATTGGGTTCTAAGTGGCCTTTAGAGAGAGTCCAATAGCCAAAAATATCGTGGACTAAAGCTAATTTAAGTTCATCACCATCACGAGTGTAAACTACCGCGCCGCCCAACTTCTCAATGGGCATTTGCTCGTATGGCACATCTTTAGGACGACGCTTTTTGGCCGGTACTTCATCCTTGCCAGGCTCGCCCATCTCTTTATAAACAGCGCCCAAAACGCCGTTAACGAAGCGACCGCTCCCCTCGCCACCAAAAGTTTTAGCCAGCTCAATGGCCTCGTTAATAGCCACGCGAGCAGGGACCTCGCTTTTATCGGCAAACAAAAGCTCATATAAACCTAAGCGTAAAACGTTGCGGTCTACTACCGCAATTTGAGGCAAGGGCCAGTCAGGCGCCGCCTTCTCAATAATATTATCTAATTTGGAGCGATTTTTTATGACTTCGCCTACCAAATCTAAGGCAAATTTTTTATCGGGTAAACCAGGAGCAAACTCATCTACCACCCGCTCGGCCACTTTGGTGGCCTCGCTGTCAGGATAAGTGCGGAAGTCCCACTCAAAAAGGGACTGCATCGCAAGGCTCCGAGATAAATGCCTATTGGCCATAATTAAAAATGTTCAAAAAAATTAACCTCGGCCGCAATTGGCGGGCGAGGGTTATTTAGCGCTCTTTCGGCCCGAGACCGATCCAGCTTTAGCTTTAACGGCCTTCTTCTCCGTTTTGGCTAAGGTGTTAACCACCTCACGGCCACGATAGGTGCCGCAATTAGCACAAAGGCGATGGCGTAAATGCATGGCACCACACTTGGCACACTTAGAAAGCCGCGCGCCGGTTAAGGCGTGATGGCTTCGGCGATTAGCCGAGTGAGCTCTTGTATGACGCATGCGTACTACCATATGGGTTTTAGTCTAACAGATAAGCCCCTTTTTGGCAAGAATCTGTTGATAAATTTAGG
>CAYVQX010000015.1:7747-11413 GCA_964453715.1 uncultured Candidatus Saccharibacteria bacterium
AGGAAAGTGCGGCGGTGGATAAGTGAGGGGCCATATTTTTTTAACGCCGCGTAGTGAGCTTTTGTGCCATAACCTTTATGGATTTCAAACTTATAACTAGGGTAAATTTGCGCCAGTTTTACCATCTGCTTATCACGCCGCACCTTGGCAGCAATAGAAGCAAGGGCAATAATCGGCTCGCGCTCATCACCCTTAATAATGGTTTGTTGATTTTTAAATTGAGCTGGCGCTTTTAAACTACCGTCTAATAAAACTTGGCACTCGGCTGGATTTAAGTCTAAACGCTTTAAACATTTTTTAATCCCCAACTTTACCGCCGGTACAATCCCCTTTTTATCAATAAAGTCACTCGAGATTAAAGCCGTGGCAAAGTTTATTTTACCCAATCTTCTTTCTTTACTTAACCAGAGATACCATTCTTCTCTATTTTTTTCACTTAATTTTTTAGAATCTTTAACCGCATACTTTTTAAACACCATTTTAAAGGTGAGCGGTGCCACCACTACCCCCACCGAGACCGGCCCTGCCAAGGGCCCCCGCCCCGCCTCGTCCACTCCCACCAAGTATTTAACCGTCATTACCCCCAAGTATAGCAGTCTCCTTAATTTGCTATAATACGCCCATGTCATTCGTCCACTTGCATGTACATAGTCATTACTCCCTCTTAGATGGGCTATCTAAAGTGGATCAATTAGTTAAAAAGGCCAAGGGTTACGGCATGCCGGCGCTGGCTATTACTGACCACGGCGCCATGTATGGCGCAATCGATTTTTATCAAGCGGCGGTTAAAGCCGGTATCAAGCCAATTATTGGTGTAGAGGCTTACATTGCCACGCGCTCCCGTTTTGATAAAGAGCCCGGCATTGATGCTAAACGCTTCCACCTTACTCTCTTGGCCAAAAATTTAACCGGTTATAAAAATTTAATTAAATTAGTTACCGCCGCTAACTTAGAGGGTTATTACTACAAACCGCGGATGGATAAAGAGTTATTGCGCGCCCACAGTGAGGGGATTATTTGCTTATCTGGCTGTATGGGTAGTGAGCTCTCGCGCGCCCTGTGGGAGAAGAATCACGATAAAGCCGTGGCTATTGCCCGCGAGCACCAAGAGATTTTTGGCGCTGATAATTATTATTTAGAGATAATGCATCACCCCAAGTTAGAGCGCGGGTTAGAAATTAAACAAGCTATTATTGATTTAAGTCGCGAGTTAGATATCCCTCTCGTGGCCACTCAAGACTCGCATTATTTAGAGCCAGACGACGCCAAAGCCCAAGAGACACTCGTTGCCATCCAACTTAACAACTTAGATGGCGAAAAGAAGATCACTAATACCGAGGAAGATTTTTCTTTAATCTCGCCGGCGCAAGCGGCTGAGTTTTTTGCCGACACGCCAGAGGCGGTGGCTAATACAGTTAAAATTGCCGAGCAATGTAATTTAGAGTTAACGCTGGGTAAATTTATCTTCCCCCACTTCCCTATCCCGGAGGGCAAGACTGGCGACACCTTACTTGAAGAGTTGGCTCTAGCTGGGTTAAAAGAGCGCGGTTTAGACAATGACTCGGCAGCCGTCGAGCGCTTGCGTTATGAGCTGGGGATTATTGCTTTTAAAGGTTACGCCTCCTACTTCCTCGTGGTAGCCGACCTTATCCGTTATGCTCAAGAGCAAGGTATTTATTACAACATTAGGGGCTCAGTGGCTGGCTCCATGACCACCTACTCTTTAGGTATTACCAAGGTTAATCCGTTGGAATATAAAATCCCGTTTGAGCGCTTTTTAAACCCCGAGCGTCCGTCGGCACCCGATATTGATATGGACTTTGCCGATAACCGCCGCGATGAGATTATCCAATATGCCAAACATAAATATGGCGATGATAAAGTGGCCCAAATTGGAACCTTTGGCACCATGATGGCCCGCGGCTCAGTGCGCGATGTGGCACGCGCCTTAGGCAAGCCTTATGAGTTTGGCGACCGAATTTCTAAATTAATCCCCATGGGCTCACAAGGCTTCCCCATGACAATTGAACGCGCGGTGGAGGAAAATCCTGATTTAGCCGAACTGGTTAAAAGTGACCCCGAGGTTAAAAATACTTTAGATATGGCTCAAAAAATTGAGGGCTCAGTGCGCCACGTCTCGGTACATGCCGCCGGCGTGGTTATCTCGCCCGAGCCACTCTCCGAGTATGTCCCGCTCCAATATGACCCTAAAGGCAAAGCGATTATTACTCAATATGATATGTACTCCGTAGGTGAAGATGGAGTGGGCTTAACCAAGTTTGACTTCCTCGGACTGCGCAACCTCTCGATCCTCGCCACCGCTGTTAAGCTAGTAGAAAAAATTTATGACCAACAAATTGATTTAGAGAAAATCCCACTTGATGATAAAAAAACTTTTGAGCATTTGGCGCGTGGCGAGACGATTGGCCTCTTCCAACTTAACGGCGCTGGCATGACCCGCTGGCTTAAAGAGTTACGTCCCTCCACCATCCACGACATTAACGCCATGGTGGCTTTATATCGCCCAGGGCCAATGCAATTTATCCCCGACTATATTGCTCGCAAACATAATCCAAAATTAATTTCTTATCTCGACCCAGCTTTGGAACCAATTTTGGAGCAAACTTACGGCATTTTAGTGTATCAAGATGATCTCTTAATTATGGCTCACAACTTGGCTGGCTATACTTGGGGTGAGGTTGATAAATTCCGCAAAGCCGTGGGTAAAAAAATCCCCGAGGAGATGGCCGCTCAACGCGATAAATTTATTAAGGGTTGTATGGAGCACAGTAAGTGGAGCGAGAAAAAGGCCACCGAGATCTGGACTTGGGTAGAGCCTTTTGCCGCTTATGGTTTTAACAAAGCTCACTCGGCCTCTTATGGACGCGTTGCTTATCAAACCGCTTATATGAAGGCTAATTATCCGGCCGAGTTTATGACCGCCGTTTTAACCGCTGAAAGTGGCGACACCGAGATGATTGCCGAGATTATCCACGAGAGTAAGCGGATGGGGCTCGCCGTATTGCCGCCAGATGTAAACGAGAGCTTCTCCGACTTTACTGTGGTTAAGGGTAAAAATGGTGACAACGATCGCATCCGCTTTGGTTTAGTAACGATTAAAAACTTAGGCGCCGAGATTGCTGGCGCGGTGGTTGCCGAGCGCAAGGCCCGTGGGCCATATAAAAACTTGGCCGACTTTTTAGAGCGCGTTAGTCATAAAAATTTAAATCGTAAATCGCTTGAGGCCTTAATTAAAGCCGGCGCCATGGACTCCCTCCACGAAAGTCGCGGCCAAATGCTGGGTAATATTGAGGACTTATTAGAGTATCACCGCGAGCGGAGTAAAAAAGACTCGGCTCAAGACTCACTTTTTGGCGCCCTACCAGACAGTGCCACTCAACCCACTTTAAAACTTAAACCCGCCGAGGAAATTAATGAGAAGGATAAATTGGCTTGGGAGAAGGAGCTTTTAGGCTTATACGTGTCGGGTCACCCCTTAGATAAATTTAGAACTAAATTTGAAAAAGCGGGGCAAAAAATTAAATCGGCTCGCGAACTTAAAGATGGCGCGCCAATTATTGTGGGTGGGATTATTGAGGAGGTTAAACTTATTACCACCAAGCGCGGCGACCGCATGGCCTTTGTGCGCTTGGCCGACTTTACCGA
>CAYVQX010000016.1:0-11378 GCA_964453715.1 uncultured Candidatus Saccharibacteria bacterium
TCTAAACCCACTCGACTTGCATGCCTTATCCACGCCGCCAGCGTTCATCCTGAGCCAAGATCAAACTCTCATATAAGAATTTAGAAACAGGGCAAAAGAAAAAACACTAACTTTGCCGCTCCGGAAGAGCGGACTTTTGAAAACTTGCTTTTTTATGTGGATCGATTGTCAACGTCCATTTGGGCTTGCCCCGAGCATAGTCGAGGGGCCTAAAAACGCGCCTATCCCAGGCGCAGATGCCATTATACACGCCCCAAAACCTCCGTCAAGTGGCCCTTTTTAAGCCATCCCGGCCTTAGACAAAACCAGTTTCATCATCCCGATACCCTCGGGGCGGTCAGACAAATTAAAGGTTTTTAAAAGCCAATTTTTAATATCTACTCTAATCCCCTCACTTTGCTCCTCTGGCACACCATCTAACTCGGCCTCCATAAAATAACGTGTTTCATCAGGGAAAATAAGTTTATCAAACGAGAAAGTGCAAGAAAAATTTAACATTTCCCCCTTATAATCCACCCTTGTTTTATCGGCCTTAAAATATTTATCAGCCTTTAACTTTTCAACCAATTCACCCTCACTTGAAGGGGTCTCTTCCTCTTCTCTAATACGTTCGCCCTTGTTATTTAACTTCCAAGTCTTTTTTGTTTTTTCATAATTAACTCCATCATAAACACGAATACGGGTAAAATTAAATCCTTTATCATCAAACTTCTCAATATCAAAAAAATAATCAGTTAAAGCCGATTCTTTAACTTTTGGAAAACCAAGCTCTAATAATTTGTGCTGACAAAATTCAAACTCCTCTTCATTTAATTCCAATTTTAATTCTGTCTCTATTCTAGACTTAATAACCATAGGGGGTTAAATTATTTATAGAATGTAGATAGTGGTAAGTTAATCAGTAATGGTGAAATAATTATCACTTAAATCAAATTCTCCACTCTTAACATCAAGTATAACAGCCTTATATCTTCCTGGTGGCAAATTAACCTTCCAAGAAATACTTCCCTCATTCTCTTTAAGATCTTTTTTCGATTCCGTTGCCGCATAACGGGCGCCAGCATCTAAGTTATCTAGATTAAAAATAATTTCTTTATTATTTAAATCTCCAGATACTTTATATTTAAAGTCATAAGTCTTCCCTCTTTCCCATACCTCACCTCCATTAGGAGAAATGACGGTAACGGTTTGATTATTTTTCTCAAATTCAACCTTAGCAAGATATCTGCTTTTTTGATACTCTAAATTATCCAGATAGGCCCTATGTTCATGCATCACAACTATCAAAGCTGGCATCCAAATTACAGAAAAATAAAGAGACCATACTAATATCTTAATTAATCGATTTGAGGTTTTTTTATAGTTAGACACAATCCAAAAAGCCGAAAGAATACTGATTATTATTGAAGCGCCTGTTACTTGCCCTTCCCAATGCAATGTTCCATTAGAAGGGGAGGTTATAGCAACAAACAAACCGTTAACAATACCGAGAAAAATAGCCGTGGTAGCCAAGATCATTAAACCAATCAACTGATAGTCTTTCATTTATTTAGATTATATCACGTATAACTCTTAGTAAATTATATACTATTTTGAGTGTTTTTCGGACCACTTTTGCCAGGTGACGAGGAGAGGTGAAGCGATAAAAATTGAAGAGTAGGTACCCACCACCATACCAATAGTAAGAACGAGGGCAAAGTCTTTAGTCGTTGGCCCACCAAAGAAGTAGAGGCAGAGTAAAACTAAGATTACAGTAAGAGAGGTATTAATAGAGCGGGTGAAGGTTTGTGAGAGTGAGATCCCCACCGTGTCCTCAAAGTAAGGAGCAATACGTAAGCGCAAGTTCTCGCGGATCCGGTCAAACACCACAATAGTGTCATTAACCGAGAGGCCGAGGATAGTAAGAATAGCGGTAATAAACAAAGCATCAATCTCGGTGCCACGAGTAGCACCCAAATAAGCGAAGACGCCGGTGGGGATAGTAATATCGTGGATTAAAGTAGCGATAGCAATTAAACCATACTTCCACGAGGCCACTGGTTTAGACACATGTCTAAACGCAATAGCGATAAATAAAATAATTAAGAGCGAGACAATAGCAATAGCAATTAAACCTTTTTGAGCCAACTCGCGGCCCAGAGCCGGACCAATAATACTAGATTGCACTTCAGTTACTGGCGCGGTGTTATTTAAACTAGCAGCCTGTAATAAGGTGGCCCGCTCCTCATCAGTAACCTCGCGGAGACGGAGGATAAAGCCCTGCTCCCCTGTTGGCTGGATTGAGACGCTACCCAAATTAAGACCCTTAAACGCCTCATTAAGAGTTGTTACTGTTGGACGATTAGACTCATAGCTAATCTCCACCATTGAACCACCCTTAAAATCAATACCTAAATTAAGACCATAAAAGGCAATGGCCGCAATAGAGGCTAAGACCATTAACCCCGATATTGTGTAAAAGATTTTCCGATATTTAATTACCCACATATAAATTTATTTAGTAAAACCAGAATTAAAGAGGAAGGTAGTAAATGGTGTCTTATGCTTAACGCCCAAGGCCAACAATAAGGTCCGCGTAACGGTAATGGCCGTAAACATTGAGACCACAATACCCAAGGCCATAGTTAAAGCAAAGCCCTTAATAAGCGAGGTGCCAAACCAAAAGAGGACGATGGCTGAGATAAGCGAGGAGAGATTAGAGTCACGGATGGAGAGCCAAGCTCGCGAGAAGCCGTCACTCATGGCGTCGCTCATTTTTTTATCACTCTTAAGCTCCTCCTTTAAGCGCTCAAAAATAAGTACGTTGGCATCCACAGCAATACCAATAGAGAGGATAAAACCAGCAATGCCAGCGGCGGTTAGGGTAACTGGAATTAATTTAAACAAGGTAAGCATTAAAGCTACATAAATTATTAATGACACAATAGCCACCAAACCCGGCAAGCGATACCAAACAATCATAAACAAAGCGATGATAGCAAAGCCAATTAAACCGGCATAAATACCTTTATTTAAAACATCCGCACCGAGAGTAGCACCAATAGTTTGGCTGGAAACCAGTTTAATTGGTACTGGCAAGGCGCCCAAGTTTAAATCACGAGCCAAAGTCTTGGCTTGCTCAACGGTAAATTGACCACTCACCTCGGCCTTACCGTCGCGGATCTCCTCCCGCACCACTGGCGCCGAGAGGATAACACCGTCTAAAACAATAGCGACTGGTTTACCAATGTTATTGCGAGTTAAATCGGCAAAGAGTTTGGCCCCCTCATCGTTAAACTCTAAACTAATTGTTGGCCCGAGCGAGTTTTGACTAAATTGAACATTGGCTCGTTTTAAATAACGACCAGTGACCGGCGAGCTTAAAAATTTAACATCCTTAGTCCCAACAGTAGATTCATCAATAGTTTGGAACTCTAAAATTGGCGTCTTGGCAATCATTGCTAAAGCTTGTTTTAAATCAGTAACGCCTGGCAGCTCTACTACCAAACGATGTTTAGCCGTCTCGCCTAAACCACTTTGCTCTACTTGGATAAGTGGCTCGCCAACGCCAAAGGCGTTGACTCGCCGATCAATAACCTCGCGCAATGAGTCCATGGCCGAGCTAACATCGCTTGGGTTAAGCGCGCTGGTATCAGCCTCATAAACCAAGTGGCTACCACCAGATAAGTCTAGGCCTAATTTAAATGGTTTAGCCCAAGCGGCCGTAGGATTAATCTCAGAGTAATAAACAAAGGCAGCCAAAGCGGTGCCCAAAATAAGTAAGATAACAGCAAAAATTCTAGTTTTTAACATGCGAGGAGATTATAGCGCAAATGGCATTAAAAACAAGCTCCCCACTGCCGCCAAGCTATCAGTGGCTAAATCACTTACTTTTTGACTCTTTTGTATAAGTTGTTGTAATAAATTAATTAAAGTCTTTTGCAATTCCACCACCTTAGCTCTCAAAACCCCAACATCCGACCCATTATTAGCTGGGGCCGAGGTGGCAGTAAGACTAGTAGTAGCGGTGTAGGTAGAACTTTTTATTAAACTGTTACCGCCGCCACCGCCATCGCTTTTAGAGATTGTAGTTATTAAACTGTCACCACTATTACCACTTAGGTTATTACTTTCAACAACATTTGTTTCGTTTTGATTTGTAGTTTGATCAGAAATAATAGGAGTATCTTCAGTTGTAGTAGAGACCACTGGTTCAATTGGCTCAACTAATTGAGTAGTTAAAGTATATTTTTCTTCTTTAACTAGTTCTCTATTACCTACCTGATCAACAGAATAAAAGCGCAGGGTAAGCGGACCAGACAAACTTAATGGGTCAGTATATAAAGTGGTTGGTGTACAGCTTGCTACCACACAATAAAAAGTTTGGCCATTTTCATTACGCAGAAAAGCAATATTTGTACCAAGAGGGTAGGCTCCCCCACTTGGGTAAGCGGTTGTCTCCGGCGCGATAGCATCTAAATTAATTTCATAACTTTGTTCTTTTATAGGCTCTTTATTGCCACTTAAATCTTCAGAGTAAAAACGGAGTTTACCCGAGTCACTAATATTAATAGCGCCAGCAATTAAAATACTAGGCTGACAAGTACTAGTAGCATTAATTAAATCAAAACAATAAAAAGTCTTGGCCGGCTCATTAGTCGATAAAAACACTGATTGGGCAGTTGTATAAATTCCCCCCTCAGGCGAGACCGAGGTAATAGGTGGGGTTTGATCTGGAGCCACATAAATAGGCTCATAGGCTCCTAGGTCAGATTTGGGACCAGATGGTCTTTGGGCTCCAGTAATATCTGTGGCAATATCACTTAATAACGCCTGATTAATGGCTGGACTTTTAGCTTGTAGATTAAAACCATCATCAACAGTAAAAGGCAAATTATCTAAACCAAGTAAACTATTTTGATTGTTAAAAAGTGGATTAAGATTAATTAAATCAGTTTGGTTATTAAATGTTTTTTTAGTAACCAAATTAAGTAAATTATAACCACCAGTAATTATCGCCTTTGTATCTAAATAATAACCGTTATTAGTATTAAAAAAGATATTATTTTGCACCGTAGCCACAGAGGAGTTAGAGGCCCTAACTCCAGCCGTCGCCAAATTGGCAAAAGTATTATGTTTTATATATAGGCTAGATAAGTATTTTTTAGCATAAACACCATAACCACCCATATTAGCCCGCTCACTAAACCAACCGTCAAAAACATTATTAAAAATATTTACATTATCAAAACTGTTAGCTGTTACCCCCGCTAAACCAACCCCCTCATCAAAACTCTCCACCAAATTACCGCTAATTTCAATATTGGAAAAAGTCTTACCAGTTGGCACGTTAGCTTGCCAGCCATTTACAGTGGCCGTGCTTTTATCAGCAAAACTAGTGCCATGCAAATAATTATGTCTAAAAACTAAATTACTACCATTAAATTGGAAGTAATCTAAATCCCCAGTGATTAACCGCTTAAGAGTTACCTCATTGTTTTCCACTAACCATCTATTACCGGCCACTATAACTCCAAACTGATTACCAATTATCTGGTTATTTTTAATTGTTATATCGTAGGGAATAATACTTGTGTTATTGTAGCCGCGGATACCGGCATCTGGGATATTATAAAAATAATTATTTATAATAATCACATTATTACTCCCAACCAAAACACCGCCACCGGCACCACCCTTTGTGGTAGTAGTAATTTTAAAACCATCAATAATCAAGTAATTAGCATTACGAGTATCAAAACCACCGTTGATTGTAGCGGCTCCAGCAGTCTCACTTTTAAAAGTCACTGGCGCCCCTGAAACACCCGAATGACTAGGACTAGCAGTAAACTTAACTCGCTCGTTATAAGTGCCAGGTAAA
The DNA here is from genome assembly GCA_964453715.1 of uncultured Candidatus Saccharibacteria bacterium. Classification (GTDB taxonomy): domain Bacteria; phylum Patescibacteriota; class Minisyncoccia; order Phycocordibacterales; family XYD1-FULL-46-19; genus JAGORB01. The sequence goes on from CAYVQX010000016.1 coordinate 5,861, forward strand.
ACTACAACCGTATTACCGGCAGTGACTGTATTAGCCGCTTTTTGAATAGTTTTCCATGGACTTGATAAGGTGCCGACATTTTTATCATTGCCAGTTGGGCTCACATAATAAGTAATAGAGGAAGCTTCAGTCCCCACAAACATGAGGGCAATTATAAGCAGAGAACCGCAAACAAGAAGTGGCGGCCAAAATTTATGCATAAATTTAACCCCATTGTAACAGTCTTTAATTTAAAAACTTAATGTTTATCCACTAATTAAAGAGTAAAGATTCTCAAATAGTTTGGCCACTGTAATAGGACCGACTCCGCCAGGGACGGGGGTAAAAATTGAGCATTTGGCGGCGCAAGTTGGATCAGCGTCACCGGCAAGCTCGCCGGCCGCTTCACTAGTGCCAGCATCAATTAACACCACTTCATCTTTTAACATTTGTGGCTTAATTAAATGTGGCTTACCAACACCAGTTACAATTAAATCGGCCGTAGATAACAGTTCTGACAAGTTTGATGTTTTTGAATCAGCAACAATTACATTAGCGCCGGCTTGAGTAAGCCAGATTGAAACTGGCATCCCAACTAAACGTCCCCTCCCTACCACTACGGCTCGCGTGCCAGACAATTTAACTTTTTGTAAAGTTAAGATCTCGGCTACGGCTCCAGCTACTGGTGGTAAAACCCGCGACTCTGGCGCTAAGGCATCCACGTCTTTAGCGGGTGGAATTAATTTAATTAACTCATCAGCATTTAAGTGTGCAGGTAATGGCAACTGGATAATTATGCCGCCACTTTTATCATCAATAGCTAGGCGATTTAATAGCTCAATTAAATCCTCTCTTAAAACTGCCTCTGGGAACTCATGCCGCCTAACCTCCACGCCAACAGCCGCGCCAAAACGCTCTTTGATCTCTACAAACTTAAGCGAGGCCGGATCCTCTCCAACCATAATCACGTCCAGCCTAGTTACTGGCTGAGTTTTAAATTTAAGCACTAACTCCCCTTTTATTTTTTGGGCTATCGCTCGCCCATCAACAATCATAAAAAATTAAATACCTTTATTAGCCAATAAAAGTCTAATGGTTTTTAAACCAATCACTAAATCTAAAACTAACCCACGATGCTTTAAATAAAATAAATCATAAGACAATTTCTCGCGAGTAGCCTCAGCGCCAGGCGCAAAGTGTGGATGATTATCATGATAAATTTGGGCCCAACCCGAGAGACCAGGGGTAATAAGGTGGCGAATATCGTAATAAGGGATTACCTCGCGATAAATGGCCACGTACTCCGGCTTCTCGGGGCGAGGGCCGATTAAAGATTGCTCACCCTTAACCACACTCAAAAGTTGAGGCAACTCATCTAAACGAGTCTTACGCAAAATCTTGCCCACTGCAGTTACTTGGCGTGCCGAGAGCTCGGGCTCGGTAGACATACTCCTAAACTTGCGGATAAAAAAGATCCGGCCACCGCGTCCAACCCGAGCATCACGATAAAAAATAGGCCCACCATCATTAAGCTTAATAGCTAAAATAATAAAGGGATAAAAAATAAGCGAGATAATAAAAACTGGAATAGATACAACTAAATCGAGCAAACGCTTGCCAGCATCATATAAATAATTATTTTTAGACGAGATGTTTTCTAACAACCACTCCTCACCTAAAATAGAAACTGGGATGCGATCAAAAACCTCCTCATAAAGATCATGGACATTAATAAAAGTGGCACCAGAGACTAGTAAATTATAAAGCTCTACCTCAACAGAAGCGGCCTGATCTTGATAAGGATTAAAAACAATAATTAATGAATTGTTGTGGGGTAGATTTTTGAGCTCTCGGCTATCTCTAACCACCAAGCCATAACGAGAGTTAGAGGTGATCTCCTTTTTCAACTCCTCCACCTCGCCACCCTCGCAAACAAAAACTACGTTTAAACGCCGACCAGTGCCACCATAATAACGGATGAAAGTCCGCCAAGTCACAATTAAGATAAACGAGACGATTAAATAAATGAAGAGGTTGGTACGCGGAGCAATCCCAAATACCGGCACATAATAAAAGAAGACAATGGCTACCAAAGTGTTAATGACTTGAGCGCGTAAAATTAAGCTTGGTAATTGCCGACGGAAAAGGGCGGTAGGCTTACGATAAAGGTCGGAGATAAAAAAGACCACCAACCAAATGGCAAAAATTAAAGAGAATGGCGCCAAGTGTTGGAGAAATAGGTCACTAGTTGGCCAAGAGGCATAACGGATTAAAAGCGTTAGCCACAAGGAGGCAACTAAAAAGAAAATGTCCCCTAAAAAGAGGATTAATGCCGTTTTTTGGCCACTAATTTTCATTACCCGCTATAATACCACAAATTATAAAATTATGCTATAGTAACCAACGTGATTAAACCAACCAAAATTTTATACCTCATTACTAAGAGTAATTGGGGCGGGGCCGGTAAATATGTTTATGACCTAGCTACCGCGGCCAAAGGCATCGGCCTTGAGGTCACTGTGGCGGCCGGTAAACCCAGTGGCGAGGGTGAGCTTTTGACCCGTCTCCACCAAGCAGGCATTAAAACTATCCCCTTACCTAGTGTAAAGCGCGATATCCAATTTTTGGGCGAGTTTAATAATCTCTGGCAGTTAATTAAGTTATTTAAAAAGGAGCGACCTGATATTATCCATTTAAACAGTTCTAAAATTGGGGGGTTAGGAGCACTCGCTGGCCGCTTGGCTGGAGTACCTAAAATTATTTTTACGGCTCATAATTGGGCTTTTAATGAAGACCGCAATTTATTGAGTAAAGCTTTAATTGCTTTAAGTCATTGGGTAGGGGCCTTACTTTGCCATCAAATTATTACAGTCTCTAAAAAAAATGCTGCGCAAATTTTAAACTTCCCTGGTCTTAAAAATAAAATTACTGTTATTTATAACGGTTTAGATATACCGCAATTTTTAAATAAAAAAGAAGCTCGAGTTAAACTCTCGCCAGAAGATGTAGACACTATTTGGCTAGGGACAATTGCCGAGTTACACAAAAATAAAGGTTTAGATATTTTACTCTTAGCTTTTAAGCAGGTGCTCGCCCGCGTAGGTGGTTTAAGTTTAATCATTATGGGCGAGGGTGAGGAGCGCGAAAATCTGGCCCACCTAATTGCTAAATTAAATTTAACCAACAATGTTAAGCTTTTGGGCCGAGTGGAGCAGGCGGCTACTTATTTATCAGCTTTAGATTTATTTATTTTACCATCGCGGACCGAGGCTCTCCCCTACGCCGTACTAGAGGCCGGCGCGGCTGGGTTGCCAGTCATCGTCTCACGCGTTGGTGGCATCCCCGAGATTATTGATGATGAGGAGTCCGGCTTATTAGTTACTGCCGGAAATTATAAAGATTTGGCACTCGCAATTGAAAAACTTTTAACTCACAAAGATTTAGCTAAAAAGTACGCAAAGAATTTACAAAATAAAATTACCACCGAGTTTACTCAAAAAAATATGCTCGACCAAACCTTCGCCTTGTATCAAAAATAATTTTTACTGCGGGCCGATGAACTCGTTTTTAATATCGTCGCGGTGGTAAGAGAGAGCGTAGCGACGCATCCCCATCACCATCCCTAGCCCCAAAAACTCGGCCAGCAAGTGTGAGCCACCATAACTCATAAACGGTAGCGGTAACCCAGTTACCGGTAAGAGACCCATATTCATCCCCACGTGGATAAAAAAGTGCGAGCCCAAAATAATTGCCACCCCCACTGCAAAGAGGGACTCAAAATTACCGGCCGATAAAATAGCGCTTTGGATTAAACGCCAAATAATAAAACCAAAAAGGACAAAAACAATAACGATACCAATAAATCCCCACTCCTCTGCAAAGGCGGCAAAAATAAAATCAGTCTCATACTCGGGGAGGAATTCTAGCCGAGATTGAGTACCGTAACCAATCCCCTTGCCCACCAATTGCCCAGACCCTACAGCAATAGTGGATTGGAAGGCGTTATAACCAGCCCCACGGATATCAGCTAAGGGATGTAAAAAGGTTATAATTCTATTTTTTTGATACGGAGCAAAAGCAAAACTCCAAGCTAAGATAAAAGCCGCCGCCCCCAGTAAGGCGACCGAGATAAGATGTTTTTTAGATACCCCAGCAATCGTTACCAGCCCCAACCAAATGGCAAAAATAATTAAAGCTGAGCCAAAGTCTGGCTGGAGTAAAATTAAAACGAATGGCAAAAAGGCATATAAGCCTGAAACTAGGATATGTCTAAAGTGAGCAATCTCTACGTGCCGACGAGAAAAATATTTAGCCAAAACTAAAACCAAAGCTAGCTTCATAAAATCAACCGGCTGGAAGGAGAGTCCACCTAAAGCAAACCAACTTTTGGCTCCGTTAGAGATGTGACCAAAAATAAAAATTAAGGTCAGAATAAAAATAAAAACTAAAAAGATCGCCGTTACCGAGTTAGAGCGACGTAAAAATCGCCAGTCAATCATACTAGCTACCAAACACACCGCCAAACTAATAAAAAACCACGCCATCTGCCGATCGGCCAAATAATTATGACCAGTAAAAGAGGTCATAGTTAAAACTCCGCCTAAAACCAAGAGCGAGGCGGCACCTAAAAGTGGCCAATCAACTTTAGCACTAAAATTTTTAAACATATTTAAGGCAAATCAAAAACACTAACTCTTGGATAAAGATCAATAAAGCTAGGGATAGTTGAGATTGAGGTTGGCCAAGAATAGAAAACGGCTTGGGCCCCATCACGAGGTAATTGCTCAAGATAAGTAAAACCAGCCGCAATAGCGTTACCACTCTCGTCAGAGAGGAGAGCAGGCACCGACACTAGGCGCAAGTCGGTAATAGAGCGATTGGTAATATTGGCAGTTAAGCGCGCCGGCTCACCATTAACAAACGATTTATTATCTACTGTTAAAAGTGGCGAGGCTTTGGTGGCTTTCTCCCAATTTAGCGCGCCTAGCTCAAGGAAGGCGCGCATTGGCTTGCCCTCGCCGACATTAATACCTCCCTCAAAAATTAAAAACTTTTCTCCTGGATTAACAAAAGTCTCACCAGAACGGATGTTAACTAAAATATTTTTTTCATCAACTAAGCGGAAGGTGTAAGAGAGCTTACGCAGGCCAGCTTGAGCGTTTGGATTCTCTACCAAAGCGGCGGCGGCATAAACACCGCGACTAACTGGTAAAACGCGGACCCATAAAACCTTAAGCGCTGCCGCTTGATTAAGACAAATTTGCTGACAAGAGCCACCACAATCAACTCCGGTCTCATCGCCATTTTGGCGCCCATCACTACAAGTCGCGATGGGCTTATATGTATAAAATAAATAGCCAGCTAATAAAATAACCAGCAAGATTAAACCGCCTAAATAGGTAAACTGACGATTACGGCTCCAACGAGACATTGGGCTAATTATAGCAAAAACCGAGATTAAGTGCTTAGTTCTGGCGGCTAGCTACTCTCCCCTTGCGAGTACCATCGCCACTACAGAGCTTAACGGCCGTGTTCGGAA
>CAYVQX010000017.1:0-11301 GCA_964453715.1 uncultured Candidatus Saccharibacteria bacterium
CCCCGTGGACCGCGTAAAGTTTTATGGGTCGTAGTGGTTACCACATCAGCGTAAGGGAAGGGTGATGGGTAGGCCCCGCCGGCCACCAGGCCGGCAACATGTGACATATCTACCATCAAGTAAGCCCCGCAAGTATCGGCGATCTCTCTAAACTTTTTCCAATCTACAATTCTGGGATAAGCGGTAAAGCCAGCGACAATTAAATGAGGTTTTTCTTTAAGAGCTATTTTTTTAACCTCGTCATAATCAATTAAACCAGTTTTAGGATCCACCCCATAAGGTACTTGTTGCCACACCTTGCCGGTAATCGAGACTTTTTGACCGTGAGTTAAATGTCCGCCATCACTTAACTTGAGTCCCATAATCTTGCCGCCTATTGGAACCAGAGCCAAATAAACTGCCAAGTTGGCTGGCGAGCCCGAGAGAGCTTGAGTATTAACGGCCCACTCACTCCCCTTTAATTTAAAGAGTTTAAGGGCCCGCGCTACACACAAGTCCTCCACCTGATCAATAATTTTATTGCCGCCATAATAACGCTTACCCGAGTAGCCCTCGGCATATTTATTAGTTAAAACAGAACCTAAAGCGGCCAGCACATCCTTAGAGACCACATTCTCCGAGGCGATAAGATTTACCACGCTTTTTTGGCGCTTCTCCTCGGCTTTTATTAACTTCTCTATCTGTTTATCTTTCATAAATTTACAGCACCTTAATATTTGCACATTCCGCCATTTTAAGCTAGAAATGAGGGCAGAAGGAGAGTCAAAAATGATCCTTAAATCTGGTTGTGCCTTTTCTCCCCACCAAGAAATAAGAGTTCTGATAGTTAGTCGTCTAACTGAAAATGACGGCCAGACACCTAGCCCCAACCTAATCAAGGTGGCCCGAGAAAATATATGGATCCCCTGCTTGGCCCCTAGACCAAAAACTGTGGGGGCCTGGTATCGAAAAGAGATCAATTGGGAACAATTTCAACATCAATACGAGGAATATTTAAACTCACCCCAAGGACAAGAAGCGGTAGAATACCTTTACCAACTTCTCAAAAACCACGGCGTGATAAAAGTTTTGTGTGTTGAGGAAACACCAGAACATTGTCATCGAAGCCTACTCCTCAGATACATGAAGAAAATGTATCCCGAGATTGAAGTTCAGTGCTCATAAGAAAAGGCCCACTCTCCGCGGAGAGTGGGCCTTATTTTTTGTCCTTTTGCCATCAAGTCTTGGCAACAATATCTTGCTTGCCCCGCTTAACGTCAAAACGACCGATATCTGATTTGTCCACATGCAAGACGAGACCATTATCGGCAAACAACTTGTCCAAAATGACACCGAGCTGTTGGGCTCGCCGACGCATAGTTGGATGGACAGTACTCCCAGCGCGCAGCTCTACCATATAAACGAGAGCTGGCAAATCTCCAGTGACTTCACACTGCACCTTGAACCCCATCGGGATCACATACTGCTGTTGGTGAGGATGAATGTAATTGTCTGACAAGTAGATCATGAAATCCCTGATTTGATCCCTGGCAGCACGAGCCACATCATCAGGCAACTGTTCAAGATACCAAGACTCAAAACCAACATGAGGGGTCAAAATTGGCATTGTCTGGATAACCGCCCGATGACGCTGTTGGTCACGATAGGAGCCAAAATCGATTTGCCAACGGAACTGAGCCGTACCAGTACGCGCCACCCTCTTGGGAATCTCAACCATCTTTGGACGATGCTGTAGCAAGTCAAAGTATTCACCCAACTGAACTTTGTCGATACCTTGACGAACAAGCTTCACATCATTTGGCCATACTCCCACCAATTTGAGGAAATACTCCCCTTCCATATAACTTTGATAAAAGTCTTCCGTCGCCGGATAAACTTTTTGGTTAAATGAATTTGGGTACGCCTCTCGCAGAGCTGAGAGCATCTTCTCGGCTACCTCCTTCACTTCAATCAAAGGATGATACCTCAACTCAAGCATCCGATCAGCAATCTGACGAAGGTCAGAGGTAATAGAGAAAGAGGTGGCCGCGCCGGCTGGCAAAAAAGCCCGCATAATATCAAAGGCTCGGGCCGCGATTGCCTTGTCATAGATCTTTTCATCCTCCCCTTCACGACGAGGAAATTGTTGAGCAACGTGACTTTTAACAACCGGCATATAGGCAACATAAAAATCGCGCCACTTCTCTTTATAACCATTGATGACTGGTGAATCATAAGGGTTCAAAAATGGTTGAGCACTGAAATCCAAGTAGCGAGTTGAGCACTCCTGACCTCGGTAAAGCATAGAGTCTTGGAAGGCTTTGGCCACCAACATTGAGACCCCTTCAACAAAAATACAAACATCACCACAATCACCAATTGACTTGTGGCCGTAGCCAACATAGAAGGTGCCCATGAACTTGCCGGAACCAACTTGGGCCAACTTCTTCAAGTGCTCATCAATACTTGCTGGAGAACGAGAATACATGGCCTGGAGCATAGCCTTGTCTTCTGCGGTAATAATTGCTCCATCGTTCAACACCACAACCTGACCACCACTATTAAGTGATCGTCTTACATGAATCAGTTTATCAATGTCCACGATTTTTCTCCTTCTAGCCCTGAGGCTTAATTGGGATTTTAACTAACATATAACTAGCACTTACCCTAACATCAGTCAAAAAAAACACCCCCGAGTCGCCAAGCGACTCGGGGGCTTTTCGTAACTTGTTCTTAAGACAGAAATGGTTTGACCTTCGTCACAATCTCTTGATGGATATCCTCTCGAGGCCGTAATTCTCCGGTGGGGGCACAGTCGATCAGCACCCAACTATATTGAGGAGCAATTGCCTCCGCACAAGCCAAAGAGCGTGTCAGATAAGGAATATTTTCTTCCGCTTTATCCTTACCCTGTTTACCCTCCAGTAACTTAAGTGAGATCGCAACAGGTACCCGCAAAAAGAGGATCACATCCGGTTTGGGCATCTCAAGATACCCATATTCGAGATTGGTAATCCAATCAAGATACTCCTGCCTTTTCACTGGGTCAGTAAACTTGCCGCCCTGATGAATCATGTTGGCCGTCGTAAAACGATCTGCCACCACAATCTCACCAGCTGCTAACCTATCCTTAATCTCCCCGGAAGATTCGAAACGATCACCAGTGTACAACACAGAGGCCGTGTAGGGAGTAAGCGACAAAAAGTCACCAAACTCCCCCGCCAAAGCCCTCTTGAGTAGACGACCGTGAAAGTTGTCTTGATAGCGAGGGAAGTCGAGAGAAGAAACTTTTTTACCTTGCGCGCGGAGATACTCCACCAACAAAGCAACTTGAGTCTGTTTCCCCGACCCGTCACTACCATCCATGACAATAAATTTACCTTTTTTCATAAAACCTCACTGTTGGATGTTTTTACCGAGAACCTTTATGTCTCAAACCAATTGGATCATAGCCATTACGCTCAATCCACCGCTGAAGGAAATGGGATTCATACTTCTCAACCACAACATCTCGGTCAAGTAAATATTGGCTAACAAATTCCTCTCGGCCATATTCCCAAACGTAGTACACCTTCTTGATTCTCTTGTTAACAATCTGCTTAGCACAGCCATAACAAGGATGGAGGGTAACCATCATTTTTAGATCATGCAGGGCGGCCGTCCCTGCAGACAAATTACCAATGGCATTCAACTCGGCATGAGAGCCACGGCACAACCCCTTACCTTCTTGCAGTTTACCGTCCACAATCCTTGCACAGCCGGCATAACGAGGATCCACATCACCGCGAGAAGCCCCGTTGTAACCCGAAGAAAGCAGTAAATCATCAGTAAAAATTACCGCTCCAACCTCATAAAATAAACAGGTTGAACGTTTAGAAATGACAATCGCCTGCTGAGCAAAAATATCCAAGAAACTTGGGCGCTCAAAGGAACGGTCAAGTTTATACTGAAACATCTTACCCACTACAGCAGGGTCAGCCCCATCTAACCATCCCAAAGGTTTTTGTTCTGCATCCATCTTTCTTCTCCTTCTCTATTTACCATTTCTAGTTTGTTTATTTAGTTTTCAAGTTCCCAGCGGACCAGACTCATTTCTAACACAAAATGGGTAAAAGCAAAAATCGGCCGAGGGGCCGATTTTTGCTTTACTTTTTAGAATTTTATTATTTAACTTCTACCCCCATACTGCGCGCCGTACCCTCAATAATCCGATCAGCGGCCTCAAGGCTGGCAGCGGTTAAGTCAGGCAACTTTTGCTCGGCAATAGCGCGGATTTGAGCTTTGGTAATTTTACCAACCTTAGAGGTTAAGTTTTTACCCGAGCCCTTCTCAATGCTAATAGCCTTCATAATTAAGTTAGCGGCCGGTGGCGTTTTGAGGATAAAGTCAAAGGAGCGATCCTCATAAACCGTTAACTCTACTGGGATTACATTACCCCCCATCTCGGCAGTGGCAGCATTAAACTTTTGGACAAAGTCGCCAATATTAACACCAGCCGGACCAAGCACAGTACCTACCGGTGGAGCCGGCGTAGCCTTGCCCGCCTGGATCTGTAATTTGATTTTTTTAGTGATTTTTTTAGCCATAAGTAACTTTGATACCCTACCTTAAATTCGCTTAACCTGCAAGAAGTCGAGCTCTACCGGGGTCTCGCGACCAAACATAGAGACGAGGACTTTAACCTTACCTCGGTCAATGTCTACCTCGCTGACCTTACCCTCAAACTCCTTAAATGGACCATCGGCAATCTGCACTGCCTCGCCAATAACGAGATCAATTTTGTGCTTAACATTGTCGTCACCCATGCGGGCAAAGAGCGAGTCTACCTCCGCCTTCTCAAGTGGCACCGGAGTAACACCAGCACCAATAAAACCAGTTACGCGAGGGGTGTTGCGCACCACATACCAAGAGTCATCGGTTACAATCATATCTACCAAAACGTAACCAGGATAAATCTTCTCCTCCTCGGTGACGCGCTTACCACCCTTAACCTTTACCTTCTTCTCGGTGGGTACAAGGACGTTAAAAATTTTGTCCTCCATACCTAAAGACTCAATGCGTTGCTTTAAGTTACGAGCCACCGCATTTTCATAACCGGCGTAGGTGTGGATGGCATACCAATTGCGACCCTGATTTAGTTCTTGCCTAGCCATAGTTTAGATAATAATTAACTTAATAAGCGAGGTATAAATAAAATCAAAACCACCAAGCAAAATACTAACCACTAAAGAGAAGCCAATCACGATTAAAGTGTAGGCCACCGCTTGGTTGCGAGTGGGCCAATTTACGTGCATTAACTCGCCCTTGGTCTCCTTCAAATAAGTCATCAATTTCATAATTTTGGTAATTAAAAACGCCCTGTCGGGCGGCTAATTTATTGCTCTTAGCTTACACCCTACAGCTAATTTTGTCAACTAAATACCGGCTAAACTAATGGCTAAATATAAAACAACTACCCCCAATAAGGTGGTTAAAGTAGTCCAAGCTGTAGGGTGCTCATGATGGCTCTCGGGCAATAAATCACTAGCTCCCAAATAGAGGAAGAAGCCCCCAAATAAGGCCAAAATAAAGCCGAAGGCGCCGGCCGGCACCATAAAGAAACTAGAGACGATAATCCCCACGGCCGGCGCCAAAGCATCGGCCAACAACCACTTAAAAGCCTCCCCTCTCTCGCCCCCATGTCTCAACACCAAACCAACAGTATTAATACCATCGGCAAAATCATGGGTTAAAACAGCAATCGCTACCACTAACCCCACCGCCGCAGAAATTTGGAAGGCCAGCCCCACCGCTAAACCATCTAAAAAACTATGAACGGAGAGCGAGCTGGCCCCAAAACGTCCTCGGTGGTTAACATTATGACAATGGCCATCATGCTCGTGACAGTGAGAAAAAATAAATCGGTCCAATAATAAGTAAGATAAAAAACCCAGCGACACAATTAAAAAAACACTAGTTACCTCATGGGTTGGTAAAGAGAGATCAATAGCCTCGGGTAATAAATCAAAAAAGGCTACCCCCAACACGGCACCAGCCGAGAAACCGGTAATTAAATGGAGTTTATCTTTAAATTTAAGCGCCACCAAACCGCCCAAAAAGGTGGAGAGGACAGCCAGTAAAGCAATAATCCAAATGGTCATATCTTTATTGTAACAAACTCGTCAAGGCTTTTAATAAATCAGCCTTAGCCTCGGCTAGAGGTTTATTAATGTGGGCCCCGGCGGCGGCCTTGTGGCCACCGCCGCCAAATTGCGAGAGTAATTTAGCTACGTCATACTTCTCACCATCACGTGAGCGAGCCGAGACACCAGTCACTCCTGGCTCCTCCTCTACTAATAAAAAACTAACCAGCACCCCCTCAATATTCCTTAACATATTTGAGAGTCCTGTTTGCTTAATCTCTTGTTTGTTAGTTAGATTTAATTTAGTAAACTCGTCATAAGACATACCGGCTATCACCACTCGTCCGCCTAAAAATAGCTCCACTTGTGACATCATCTGACCCATAAACTTGATCCGCTTTAAGCTGGCCACGCCATAAACATCATTAATTAGTTTAGAAAAATCAGGCGCTATTGCCGCCAACTCTCCGGCAATTTTAAACGTCTCACTACTAGTCCCTCGATGAATAAAGCCACCCGTATCGGAGTTAATACCGATCATTAAACATTGAGCTACTGGCTTGGTGATCTCTACATCCCACTCTTTATACAACTCAAATAATATTTGTGAGGTGGCTGGACGATCAGTTAGAACCAAATTAAGGTGACCAAAATTAGTATTGCTGGCATGATGATCAATATTAACTACTCGCAAGTTAGATGGGAAGCTAATCTCCCCTATCATAGAGATACGCTGTAAATCAGAGCTATCTTGAGCAATAAATAAATCAAATTTAGTTAAATCAACTTCAAAAATATTTTTTAATTCAATATCCTCACCACCAGGAAAAAATTTAGCCCAGTTTGGTAAATCCGAGTCACCCTTAATAACCGTTACTTGTTTACCTAAATTAAGTAAAATTTGGCGTGTAGCCATTGCTGAACCAACCGAGTCCGAGTCGGGATTAACATGACAATGGAGTAAGATATTTTTTGCCTCCTCTACCTCTGCCCAAATTAATGGCGCCGCCTCTTTAAGATTGTTGCTGATCATTATTTTTAGTCTTTTTAGTTTTAACTGCTTCAGTCACATATTTATACGGCGAGTATAAACGACCCACTTTAACCGGCTCCTTAGATGCCACCATTAACCAATGCCCTTTATAGCCATTGTCCGACTTCCACCACTCGGAGTGCCAGCGACTTAAAAACTGCTTTTCAGACAGAGTAAAGTCGGCCCCATTCCACGGATCATTTAAAATAATTGTACCTAAAAGAGAGTTAAAACCTTTTACCACCGCAAAATGACCATCATTGTGCGAGGGCTCAACGTAATTAATTACCACCGGATAACCCTGTTTTACAAACAATTTTAACTCATCTAAATTAGAATACTCATTAACATAAGCATAAAAGCCGGCCCTTTGTATAGCTCTAACCATTTTATAATTATCTACACCATGACTCTTAAGCTCACGGGGAGAAGCCTTCATTAATTTGCGGATTTTGCGTTGGCTCTTTTGCTCACCTAAAAAAGCCAGCACCATTTGGAGGGTGGCTGGGCCACACATGTAATCATTTAATTGCCGGCGATGCGGTATAGACAACTTCATTACTCTTTATTATACCAAAAAATCCTTATTTAGCAAGATAAAAAAGAGAGAGGTCAGCGACCTCTCCTAAAGTTTAATCCTTCGCCAACAAGTTGGCTGGATTAAGATGACATCCCTTCTCATGATCATCGAGACGATGGTGAGGGATGCGACCCTTGCTACAAAAACGACAAACAGAACAACATGGAGCACAGTGGCTGACATTGCCCTCAAAACCAGGTTGATGACAAATACAATCACACTCATCAAGAGTGTGACAACACCCACCTGGACCAACCATATTTCCTCACCTCCTTTCAGGTTACTTACACCCGCTGGTATTTTATGGGCTTAAAACCAGAAATGGCCTCAATAAATCTCTCCAGCCAAGGGGTGGACTCTTGCCAATCCCGGCTCAAAAACACCATTTCTGTTGGATTGTAAAATTTGGGCCTAATAATGTCGTGTATCCTTTCTTGATCGATCTGCCCTTTTGCAGATTTAAGATAATCCCCAATTTCCTTAGCCCTATTCAGACACCAATCAGTAAAACTGATGTCTACAACATGATGGGGTCGAATCATTAAATACAGGGTCCGGGCAATGTCATCTTCAAAAACAGCTCTTGTCTTTTCATCAGACCCCATTGGGTCAAATTTGAGCTCTACTGGTTCCTTGGGGACACGAACTTCAGTAACCATAGTTTGGGTTCTCCTTCTGTCTTCTACCTTAAAACAAAACGGTAAAAAAGCAAATCTCAATTAATTCTAGCCAAAGGTGATGGTATAAAAGTGGGCGCCGTTATCCCTAACTTTTAACTCCAAAATATGCTCGCCGGCAACCGGATTATGTACCAACTGGTAAAGCTCGCTCTCTTTAATTGTGATCTCTTTTTGGAGAGCACCATCCTGCCAAACTTCTACCACCACCGGCGAGTCTCCGCTCGCCACTAAATAAACATTAGTAGCTTTATAACGGTAAGCCACTTGAGCCCCCAGAGCCGGAGCTACACTCTCCTCATCTATTTTCCACCCTCCACCCAAATATAAAGAGTTAAGGTTAAAGGTTTTTGGTAAAACTAAGTTTTGCTCCCCTACTACGCCGCGCGCCCCATTAGCCAAAAACTCGTTGCGCGCGGCGCCAAAATAAGTCTCCGGGCTCTCGGTAGACACACTTACCGGCGCCACATTGTTAACGGCCAAATTATTATCAGTGGTTACCGCCTCGCCCAAAAATTGGGCCCGCTCTTTTAATAAATCCTTAATCTTCATCTCAATCTCATCATAAGCTCCCTCACCAATATGGTCATAAACCACATTGCCGTGGATATCAATTAAGTATTTACGCGGCCAAAATTTATTGCCATACGCATTCCAAGTGCCATAATCATTATCCAAAACTACTGGGAAGGTTATGCCAAACTTTTTCATCGCGGCGGCCACATTAGCCTCATCCTTCTCAAAAGCAAATTCTGGCGTATGGATACCAATCACAATAAAACCATCGTCTTTATATTTATTGTACCAAGCCGTCACATAAGGGAAGGTCCGCTGACAATTAATACACGAGTAAGTTAAGATCTCGAGTAAAATAACTTTTTTACCCACATAGTCGCCAATTTTAATTGGCCGGCCACCAGTATTAACAAAGCCAGATGGGTTAACTAACTCTTTATAAGGCACGCCGGGTAAGGGCGCAATTTTAGTTGAGTCAGTTGAGGTAGCAATAAGAGGCACAGGTTTATCTACCTGTTGCAAGAGGCCAGTTTCTACCTTAGTCACATCAAAATAACCGCTGTTTAAAATACTGGTTTCCAACTTCTTCTCCCAACCAACAGCAATCGCCAAACCTAAAATAATAAACAAGAGACCTAGTCCGCGTTTAAACCAACTCTCTGGATCAGCGAGCCAAGTTAATTTATGAGTAAAGCGCTCGCCCAACACGCCAACCAAAAGTAAAACTAACCCAAGACCAAAAGTGTAAGCCAATAAATAAATACTCCCGAGGAAAAAGCTGACTGGTAAAACTGAAGCTAAAATAACAAAATAAGTTGGCGAGCAGGTAGAGAAAATGGGCCCTAATGAGGCGCCAACCAAAACATCACCCCAAAAACTCTTTTGCTGATAACCACTACCCATCACTTTATTAGAATTAATGGTTAAACGATTTACTCCTGGCACCTTGGCCCACCAATGAGGTAAGAGGAGGGTTAAACCAAATAAAGTTAAAATTCCACCCGAGAGGTACGACCACACCTCGGCTGGTATCATCACAAAAGCGGTGGACACCTTAAGCACATAAGTAAAAATAATAATCGATAAAGCTAGTGAGCCTACCACAATAAAAGGGGTGGCCCTACTCCGACTGCCCGCCGTTGAACCAATAACCACCGGCAAGAGTGGCAACACACACGGCGCTAAAACCGTTAACATGCCGGCTATAAATGAGATAAAAGCAAAAGTAATCATATATTATTTATTACGTTCTAAATAAAAACGAGCCCCCAATTTAACCACCACCATTACTCCAAGAGTTAAAGTAATCCAACCATCAATCTGATGATTAAAACCTTGCACCAATAAAGCTACAGTTAACAAACCTAAACCGGCCAAGTAGGCGGCGCGGCCCGCCGCGCCTTGATGCACCAACTCACGCTCGTCTCCAGACGACTCTTTAAAAACAAGTCCGGCCCACACGCACACGGCAACAGTTAATAAAATTAATACCACCATCTCCCCCATTGGCGGCATCCACCACATAAACGGATCAGAGATTAAAACTAATAAAATAACGAGGATTAAACCTAAAATTGTTTGCTTAAAATTATTTTTCATAAGCGATTGAGAAAATTTTTTCTACTGGTAAATTAAAAATTTTGGCCAATTTTAACGCTAATAAAACCGACGGGGTGTAATGCCCCTGCTCAATAGCACTAATAGTTTGTCTACTTACCCCAGCTTTAAGAGCTAAGTCTTCTTGTTTTAACCCCCGCTCTAAGCGAAATTTAGAAACATTGTTAACAATAAAAGGCGCCGCCATAACTTAAGTATAGGCGCCAATAAATCAATGTCAAGTTAACTTTACATAAACTAATTACTAATTTTAGTTACAGCCGAGATAACTAAGCGTGTAATTAATGGGGCCCGATAAGTTTTAGTAGTAGAGCGACGGGCCGCCTTAAAACCAATCTGCTCGTAAAGATGCTCTGGCTCTAAATGAGAAATATATTTATTAGTAGTAACAATGTCACCCAAAAAAGTGCGCAACTCCTCAGAGCGATCCTCTTGCCCCTTAGCGCGGAAATGTTTAAGCGGACTAGCCTCTGGTGTAACCTCAAAGTGACCTCTAATCTCGCCGTCGCTAAAAACTCTAATATGATACTGCCGACTAAAGCTAACTAACTTGCGCCACGAGAGCACTTGCCCCGAGTCGGTCCAAGCCACAAAGTGATTACCAAAACCGTGCTCTCTAGATAAATGATCTTTAAGATCCTCAAGAGTCCGGCCGGGAGCCAACCAACCCAAATGATAAGGCTGACGCTCTGGTTGATGTAAAAAGTTAAAAACTCGCTCAACTACCGGCCAAATGGGGTAAAGTAAAAAACTCCACAAATACTGCTGGAGGCGCTC
>CAYVQX010000018.1:0-5932 GCA_964453715.1 uncultured Candidatus Saccharibacteria bacterium
GCGGTGAGGCCAGAGATAATCTCGGCCATGCCATCAGTCCCCAATAAGCCCACATTAACCGGCGTTAAAACACCAGCTCCCGAGCTAACTTTATTAACTAAATAAAGATTATCCTTTTTAATTAAGGCAAAGCGTGGCAAGCGCACCACGTTATCACGTCTAGCCGTCTCTACCTTTAAGTCAGCCGTTAAACCAGTTTTAAGACGATCATCATGACTGTTTAAAACCACATCAATTTTGTAATTAGGTACACCCGACACAGGCGTAGCATCCGGATCAATATGACTAACTTGCCCGTTAAAGGTCTCTCCTTTTAAAGCTTCTAAGGTTAAGCTAACACTATTTCCCACCTGCAAGCGGCCAATATGCACCTCCGGCACAAAGGCCTCCACCTCCAAGTCACCACTAGAGTTAATGGAGACTAAATTAACATTAGAGGCGGCTATCTCTCCCACCTTGGCATCTTGTTTGGTAACAATACCGTCAATTGGCGAGACTAATAAAGTTTTTTTAAGCTGAGCGCCAATATTTAATAGTTGTGCTTGCACCTGATCTACTCGCGCGACTTGAGCAGCAATTTCTTCTGGTGTGTTACCGGCTTGTTTTAAAGCTAGCTCTTTTTGCGCCACATCTAAAGCAGAGCCAGCCGAGGTAAACTTCTCACTAGCGGCGGTTAAGTTGGTAATAGCCGTATTTAAATTAGTCCTAGCGGTATAAATATTACTTTTATAAGTATTAAACGTAGTATCTGAGACCCCGGCCGAGTTTACAATTAAAGCCAACTTATCTAAATAATCTTTAACCACCAACAAGTTGCTGGCCGCCAACTTACTATCTTCTAGTTTGGTTGCCCAATCGTTAAACAAAGTTTCTAAAGCATAGCGCGAGACAAGTACATCGGTGCGCAAGTTACCATTAGACACCGGCACAATAATATCTACCGAGCTAGAGCGCGGATTAATTAAAACTTGGTCCGATAAGTTGTGTATCGCGTCGTCAGCTAAGGTATAAGCCTCTCTGGTGCGTTGTTTTAAAGTTTGACTAGCGTCTTGGAGCGCCGAGTTAGCATCGCTTACTTTTGAGTCATAAACCGAGAGCTCCTCGCTCCGAGTACCTTTTTGGAGCTCGGTTAATTTAATTTGCTCGGCCGCCAAGTTGGCTTTAGCTTCTAAAAATTGAGCGTTTAACTCCCCCGCCTCTAGCGCCACTATAACTTGATTAGCTTTAACTGTGTCACCCACTTGAGCCGTAACTTTAGCCACTTGGCCACTCTTCTCAAAAGCTAAGTCTACTGCTGATCCAGCTTTAGTTTTACCCGAGATTACCACCGTCTCTACTACCGAGCCGTTGTCAGCCGCCACAATCTCTGGCGCCGCGCCTTTACCCCAAACAAAGTAATAACCGCCGCCCAAAATTAAGGCCACAACTGTGGGGATGATAAAAGATTTACGCCTTATCCATTTGGCTCGATGCCACCAATGTTTAATTTGATCCATAAGTTAATAACTCCTTCAATTATCACACAGAATGATGCTTTTTACCATGACCACGCCGATCACTAGTAATTAATCCGTCCGATAAAATAACTACTCTATCGGCTAACTCGGCATACTCTGGCTCATGTGTCACCATAATAATTGTTTGACCCTCACCGTGCAGCGAGAGGAAGGTGTCTAATACCACCTTAGCTGTCTCGGTGTCTAAGTTGGCAGTTGGCTCATCGGCAAAAATAATTTTAGGCTCATGAGCAATAGCCCTAGCAATAGAAACGCGTTGTTGCTCACCACCCGAGAGTTGCGAGGGTAAGTTGTGCAAGCGATCTTTTAAACCCACTCGCTCTAAAGCCACAATAGATTTAGCTTGAGCACTAAACTTATCTAAACCTTGCATTAATAATGGCACCAACACATTTTCAATCGCTGTTAGCTCGGGCACTAAAGCGTAATCTTGGAAGACGTACCCCAACTCATTAAGTCTAAAATTGGTTTTTTCTTGAGAGCTTAGATGACTAGTGTGCTGACCCTCAATAATTACTTGACCACTAGTTGGATTATCTAATAACCCCAACTGATACATTAAAGTAGATTTACCCGAGCCAGAGCGGCCGGTAATAGCCACAAACTCACCCGGCTTCACATTAAAGTCTAGCCCTTTTAATACCGTTAATAAGGTGTCTCCATCGCCAAAGGATTTAACCAAGTTTTTGGCCTCAACTGCGTACTCTGTGTTAATTTTATTTTGATGAGTCATAAGTTTAACGACCTAAAATAGCGTCTAAAGTATTTTGTCTCACTACCAACTTGGCCGGGATATAACCAGCAATTAAAGTAGCCAAAAGGAGGAAGAAGGCGCGTATGGCTACGCCTGGTATTGTGGCCACCAAAATACCGTCTGAAAAGGGGAAGTTAATTGGATGAGCTAAGAAAAATGGTTTTAAAAATCCAAAAACAATAGCCACACCTAAAATAGTACCCGTTAAAGCATAAAATAAAGATTGGATAATATAAGCCAGTTGGATAGCTCGCCCATCAATACCAATACCCTTTAAAATACCAATAAATTTACGGCGAGTGATAGCGTTAATAAAAATCACAATAAAAATGGTAATTGAGGCCACTACTAAACCAATAGAACTAATCACATTACCCAAAAGGGCAAAAGTATCTTGAATATCTTTAAGGAACTTAGGTAAAGACTCTTGCCAAGTTTGAACTCGCGCTGTTTCCCCAGCGCCCGCCTTAAGTAAGGCTTGTTTAACTAAAGCTAAATCTGTACCAGGTTTTACCTTAATAGCAATCTCATCCACGTTGTAATCGGTACGGCCAATCATTGGGCGCAAAGTGCTGTCTAGCATAAAAATACGCGAGTCAACGTCAGTTTTACTTTTAACAATACCCTCAACAGTAAACTCTTTAGTTAAGCCTGAACTGCCAGTCACTGTTGAGCCACCACGAGCGTCTAAAAAGACATTGTTGCCCACCGTTAAGCGGACTTTATCGCCCACCGCCACATTTTCTAACAAAGATAGACCAGGAGCATCAATGGGTAAATATTTTTTAAGCATATTAGCTCCAATTAAAATGCCATCGGTGTCATCGGGGGTTAAAAAACGACCCTCTACAACTTTTGTTGGTAAGTCGGTAGTCTCGGCCTCAGCCACTGGATCAATGCCGGCCACTTGGCCACCAGCCGTATTTGGATTATCTAAAAAATTAATTCTTGTTTGATAACCAGCCTCAATACTGCCACTGTCTAAATAGCGGGCCGATAAACTCTCAACCCAAGGTAAATTTTTGGCAATATTAATGATCTCTTGGCTGTTCTCAATGTAAGTTTTTTTAGGTAAGGTGGAGATTAAAATATCGCCCGAATAAGTTTTAACATAAGCGTCGGTTGAGCCTTGGAGTAATCCCACTAAAATACCGCTTACCACCACCAAGTTTAAGAAGGTTAGAGTCATAACAAAAATAATTAAAGCGGTTGTCGTTTTACTGGCGCGGAGGATTTGTCGGCGGGCCAAAAAAATCCCCACCTTGCCAGCGGTAATAGTTTGACTTAAATTATCACGCGAGAAAAAACCCATCTATTTTAAAGCTTGATTAATGATATGAGTTAAAAAGTCGGCGGTATTAGCACCACTAGCTTGGAGAGCCTGAGGTAAGGCACAGTGCTCGGTTAAGCTAGGTAGGGCATCAACCTCTAATAAATAAATGCCGCGTGGCGAGACAATAAAGTCGGAGCGCGAGTAGTGTCTCAAACCAAGTGTCTCGTGAGCCAAAACTGCTAAAGCCTCTAATTGAGATTTATCTTTTGTATCAAACGAGGCTGGACACAAATGAGTTGTCTCGCCAGAGTAGCGATGTTGATGATGCCATAGTGGTGAGTTGTTGGGGCGTCTAATCTCCACCGGCATTAAAGGATAAACACCCTGCCCGCGGAAGTTATCAATAACACCCACCGTGGCCTCGCGGCCCGGTAAATAAGGCTCAATTAAAATTTGTTGTGAGTAAGCTGCGGCGCCGGCGATTGCCGCCACCAACTCATCAAAACTTTTGGCCAAGCTTAAACCAAACGAGGAGCCACGATCAGCCGGCTTAACCACCCACGGTGGCGGCAACTTATTAAATACCTGCTTAGCCGCCTCACGATTATTGGCTCTAGCCACCAAAGTAAAGGTGGGCGCCACTTTAATCCCCGCCTTGGCCAACAAACTTTTAGCCAAGGGCTTATTTATAGAGGCTAAGGCCGAGATCTCCTCCGGACCAGTAAAGGGTCGCTCAAGGTTAGTTAATAAACGCTGGACTTGGCCATCCTCACCATACTCTCCATGTAAAGCATTAAAAAAGATATCCACCTGCTCGGCCGCTTGCTCGGGCCAAATTGGCACTCCACCTAAATGCCACAAACCATCACGCGAGATAAAAATGTCTTTAGGCTCAAATTGTTGGCGGGACAGGTTTTTTAACACACTCGCTCCAGTTTTAAGCGAGACCTCATACTCGGAGCTTGGACCGCCCCGTAAAACTCCTACCCGCAATTTACTCATGACTTATTTTTTAACCTAACAAAGTATGAATTTTGCTCACAATATCGTCTAAGGTAAAATTGGCCTTAACCATAAAATCGGTCGCGCCTAATTTTTTAGCCTTTTCAATATCGGCTCGCTCGCCTAAATTGGAGAACACCACAATAGGCACCTCCTTGCCATTAGGCATGGCCCGACCCTTTTCTAAAACGGTAAAGCCGTCCGTGCCGGGTAATAATAAGTCTAATAAAATGAGATCAAACTTCTCACCCTCAATTGCCTTTAAGGCGGCGTCGCCATCAACGGCATCTTTAACACTTAAGCCATCCTTCTCTAAGCGCTTGGCGGCTAAAGAACGGAGGAAAGCGTCATCTTCAACGATTAATATTTTTTTAGCTCCAGCCATAATGTTTTAAGTATAACATAGCCTAAGATAATTGGTGCAAGGGCAACTCTAGGTGGAAAACGGTGCCCGTATCGCCGGTCTCAAACCTAATTGTACCGTGATGCTTCTCAATAATATCTTTGGCCAAATAGAGACCTAAACCGGAGCCATCGGGCTCGGTTTTTACCGCATTGCTAGCGCGGAAGAATTTATTAAAAATTTTAGCTCGCTCCTCTGGTGGGATACCAATACCAGTATCTTTAACCATAATCTCTAAGCTGTTTCTGGTGGTATTAATTTTAGAATCATCTATACCAACCTCAACCTCGCCACCCAACTTATTGTACTTAATAGCGTTATCAATTAAGTTCTCTAGCACGATCCTAAGTTTTAAGGCATCAACCTCGGCTGGCGGCAAAGGCTTACCAGGTTTTTTAAAAGTTAGCTTTATTTGTTTACTCTCGGCCTGATTTGAAAACTCGTATAACAAACTCTCAATTAAATCCTCTAAATGAACGGCCGAAAATTGATAATCTTTTTGATCAATCTCAATTTTATCAACACTTAAAATATCGTTAACAATTTTAATCATCCGCTCGGTACTTTGATACCCCTTCTCTAAAACCTCTTTTTGCTCGGAGGAAATGGGGCCCAATTGGCCGGCAATAATCATATTAAAAGTCCATTTAATAGCCGCTAAAGGCGTGCGGAGTTGATGAGTGGTAACAGTAACAAACTTACTTTTAGCCTCCTCCAACTTCTCTAAGCGCTGATTGGCCAAGGTTAGCTCTAAACCCTTAGCTTGTAGAGCGCGAGTTTGAGACTCTAATTCAGAATTTAACTTTTTTAATTGATCTAAATTATCTGCGGGTTTTAAAGTTGGCAAAGTGTGAGAGACCGGCGCGCCCTTATAGCGGGCCCGACCAATAATAAAACCAAGAATGGCACCCAAAAATAAAACTAAGCCGACAATTAAATTAGCCGCTAAAGTCTCGGGAGGAATCATTAACTAAATTATACCA
>CAYVQX010000018.1:6032-8729 GCA_964453715.1 uncultured Candidatus Saccharibacteria bacterium
TCATCCTTCTCCTTGGCATTATATTTAGGCTGATATTTTTTAATTAAAGAGGTTTCTAAAAGTAGCGCCTCTAATACGGAGTCTGTCTCTTGCCACTCCACTGTTGCCGCCTGCTCCAACATTGCCACCAAGCGTGACCCGCGAGCAAGCATTAAATCTTTATTAAAATAGCTTTTAACCCGGTCCTTTAAACTTGTAGCCTTGCCAATATAAAGGACACCCTTTTTATCTCTAAAAAAGTACACCCCCGGCTCGTCGGGCAAATTAAGCTTTTTTAACTCTTGACTAGTCATAAACTAAATCAATATAATTAATAAAGTACCATGAGGCAAGCCGTGGGGACGCGCGTTGGTTCGGTAACCTTTACCGTTCAGCACCCAACGCCATCGTCCCCCGGCCTTTTTATTTGTCAGTTTTTTTCTTTAACGCTCGCTTGAGGTACTTGGCGGTGTGGGATTCGCCGGAGTGGGCCACATTCTCTGGCGTGCCGTGGGCTACCAAGTTGCCACCACCCACGCCACCTTCTGGCCCCATATCCATTAACCAGTCCGAGGATTTAATTATTTCCATATTGTGCTCAATCACCATCACACTATTCCCCTTCTCTACTAACTTTTGGAGAATGGCAATTAAATTTTTAACATCCTCATAATGTAAACCGACAGTTGGCTCGTCTAAAAGATAAATCGTCCTCTCGGTATTTGGTCGGTACAATTCTGAAGAAATTTTAACTCTTTGTGCCTCACCACCCGAGAGAGTGGTAGCACTCTGCCCCAACTCCAAGTAGCCGAGACCCACCTCGTTTAAAGTTTTAAGTCGATCATAAATGGCCGGGATATCCTCAAAAAACTTAAGCGCCTCCTCCACTGTCATATGCAAGATTTGATCAATATTTTTATGCTTATACTCCACCTCTAAAGTCTCTTTTTGGAAGCGGGTGCCATTGCACACATCGCAAGTCACATAGACCGTAGGGAGGAAGTGCATCTCCACCGCAATCTCGCCATTACCCTCGCAGGCCTCACAGCGTCCGCCCGGCCGGTTGAAGGAGAAGCGCCCAGCACCCCAACCGCGGATACGCGCTAACTCGGTGGAGGCAAATAAGTCACGGATAAAACCCCACGCCCCCGTGTAAGTGGCAGGGTTAGAGCGTGGTGTGCGCCCAATTGGTGACTGATCAATTAAAATTACTCGCGACACATACTCGATACCCGAGAACTCGTTACAATTAAACTTTTCATTAGTCCGATATCTCCGCTCTAATTTGGCCTGCAGGTTTTTATGTAGAATTTCATATAAGAAAGATGACTTACCCGAGCCGGAGACGCCAGTGATACTTACCAACTTACCCAATGGGATATCAACATTTAAATTTTTAATATTAAAAATGTTGGCGCCGCGGATTTTAAGCGCGCCTTTATCATTTGTCCGACGCTTCTCGGGTACCTCTACTACCTTGTCGCCCCGCAAGTAATCAACAGTGAGCGAGTTAAAAGTATTCTTCTTCGCCGTTAACAACTTCTCGGTCTCATCGGCCACCACCACCTTACCACCGTGCACACCGGCCCCCGGTCCAATATCAACTAAAAAGTCGGAGGCAAAAATGGTGTCCTCATCATGCTCCACTACCAAAATGGTATTACCTAAATCGCGCAACTCCAGCAGAGTTTTAATTAAGCGATCGTTATCGCGCGAGTGTAAACCAATGGTTGGCTCATCTAAAACATACAAGGTCCCCACTAAGCGCGAGCCCAACTGACTAGCAAGTCTGATACGTTGCGCCTCACCACCAGAGAGAGTGTTGGCCCGACGATCCAGTGCTAAATAATCAAGCCCCACATCAAGCAAGAACTTGAGTCGTGACTCAATCTCTTTAAGGATCATCTCGGCCACTTGGCGCTCTTTAGCGGTTAATTTAAGATTTTTAAAAAAGTCATTGGCATCTTGGATACTGGAGCCAGAGACTTCTACTAAATTTTTTCCATTGATCCGCACGTATAGCGCCTCTTTACGCAAGCGGGCGCCTTGGCACTCCTCACACACCTCCTCACCAAACAAATGCTTGGTGCCTAAACCATGACAAGTGGGACATGCGCCGTAAGGCGAGTTAAAAGAGAAAAGGCGCGGCTCAATCTCCGGATAAGAAAAGCCATCATTAGGGCAAGAAAATTTGGAGGACAAAAGCGTCTCCTCACTACCAATAAATAATTTAACCAAGCCATCAGCCTCTTTAAGCGAGCGCTCTACACCCTCACTTAAGCGCTCACGCGCGCCATCGGCCAAAGATTTATTAATAGTTTGTTTAAGATCGCTTTTGACTGCTTTGGGCGCAACTTTAGCTAAAGTAAAATCGAGGAGCGGGATCTCATCTACCAACACATCAATGTCATGCTTTTTAGTCTTACTTAAAATAATCCGCTCGCGCAATTTAAAACGCTGACCGTCTACCAAGACCTCACTATAACCCTTGTCTAATAGGTCATACAAAAGTTGGTAATACTCACCCTTGCGGCCACGGACTACTGGCGCATAAATCCGGACCGTAGCTTTACCTGCCTTGTCGGCAGACAGGTCACTAGCCTTACTCGCTTTTATTTTCTCTAATCCAAAGTTTACGATCTCTTCTACCGAGAGTTTTTTAATCTCTTCCCCACAAATTAAACAGTATGGTCGACCCACGCGGGCGTAAAGCACGCG
>CAYVQX010000018.1:8829-10325 GCA_964453715.1 uncultured Candidatus Saccharibacteria bacterium
ACAAATATTGGCCCCAGCTTGGTGGCAGGGGTACAAACACAATTTTACCACACTTAAGGCAAAAGAAAAGCCGGCGGAATATCCACGAGCTTAAGGTAACTGATGTGTGTTTAGTAAAATGGATCGGGGTGGTAATCCCTCTTCCGATCCAAATTAAAAACAAAACAAAAGATCTCTGCTGCCGCCCAGACCAAAAAAATAAAAATTAAAGCGGCAATACAAAGAATGATGATTAGGGGGAAGAAAAATCCTATCACCCAACGACTTTTGTCGAGTAAGGTGTATTCCCTCCTACTAACTAGCCAAAAGAACAAGACTACATAGGCCGTCACAGCGGCCCCAATAATCCACCACATAGTTGAACCCTCCTTCTGGTCTAACTTATACCAACCTATACAACCTTTGTCAAACAAAAAAGCGCCCGGTGTAACACGGGCGCAACAAACAATACCGAAGGACAAAAGGACAATATGGATCACATATTATCGTTAGTAATACCACCAAGTGGATCCACTATTCCTTCAAGATGGAGGTGAAAATCACGAGTGATACCGACAACCCGAAACTCAAGGGAACGATGGCTAATGGTTGTTACTAGAGACCCCACCGTCATACCAGTCTTCTTGATGGCAAGATAACGCGAAATTATCCCCTCAGCTTCTAATAAAATCGCATTAACTTGCGATTCATTGGCCATCCACTGCGGAGGAAGAAGTAAAGCCTTACCACCACGTCTTGTTTCTTCCGAGGTCTCCCCTCGGGATGTTTCTTCAACAATGGCGAGAATTTCTTCGGTGAAGAGATTTGGGTTTCTTTTCAAGTGACCGAGAATAAACTTTTCTGCCCTTTCTCGTTGATCCATCTCTTCTTCAAAAAATATGTGGTCGGCTTTTTCCTCTAAATCATCCAGAATATCTTTAGGCATGTTTAACGCCTCCTTTCTGTTTCCTTTTCTACCAAAAAAACACTTTCTTTATTATATATTTTTATTTAACTTTAGTCAACTCCTTAATCTCATCACGCAAGATGGCGGCGGTTTCAAAGTCTAAGTTTTTAACCGCCTCATTCATCTGCTTCTCCTTCTCTTTCAACAGTTTTTTAATATTGCCGCCGTAGGCCGCTTTATCAAGCGTCAGCAAGTTGCGCACGGCTTGATTACGCTCTAACTCTAATGATTCAGTAATATCATGAATCTTTTTAATAATCGTCTGCGGGGTAATTCCATGCTTTTTATTGTACTCCATTTGGATTTTACGCCGGCGATTGGTCTCACTCATAGCTCGCTCCATTGAGCCAGTGATGTTGTCGGCATACAAGGTAACTCGCCCAGCGGCGTTACGCGCCGCCCGACCAATAGTTTGGATCAACGAGACGTCCGAGCGTAAAAAGCCTTCTTTATCGGCATCTAAGATACCAATGAAGGATACCTCCGGCATATCCAAGCCCTCACGGAGCAAGTTAACACCCACCAAACAATCAAACTTACCCTTGCGGAA
>CAYVQX010000019.1:0-10304 GCA_964453715.1 uncultured Candidatus Saccharibacteria bacterium
GCTGCCGGACTTGGACTCGAACCAAGATACTCGCCTCCAAAGGGCGATGTCCTACCATTAGACGATCCGGCAATGCTTCGCCAAGGCTTCGCAGCGCAAGGCAATTACCTGCTAAATATGCCACAGTTAAAGACTTTATTCAAATAAACTCCAACTTTGGTGTATAATTTAAAAGATGAAAATTAAGAGGCTCTTCCATGGTTGGGATAAGTTAAAACCGGAGCAGAAGTTTTTAAAAACTCCGGTAGGCATCTTTTTGCTTGGAGCCTTTTTGGGCGAGCTCTCGCCTGACCCCACAGACGCCATCCACTTTTGGCTCCAGCAACATGTGTTAAACAACCCCGACATTGCCGCCTCTACCCGAGCTTATCTCCAAGTTTTTGACTGGTACTTTATGAGTGCCTCCTACTTCCTCCTCCTACTCATCATTGCCTACTTTTTACACATTAAAAAAGTTAATACGGTTAAACGCATCACTATTTTTGGCGGCATTATTAGTATTGGCGTGGTGATTGGCTTGCTAGCTCAATTTTTAGGAGCATAAAAACAAAAGGTCCGGGGTCGCGCGAGGCGCCCAGGACCTGACGGAAAATCAATATAACAGAGAATCAAGCCAATCACCTGTGGCTAATTTATCGACAGCCACAATGCCATCAACCACTCGCTGGAAGAATGACTCGTTCTCCTTTAGAGAAAATGAGGGCAGATGTCGGCGCCTAACATTACCTTCAGAAACAAGCTCCACCCTCAAAGGCGCCCCCTTGGTAAACTGGTCCTTCTCCCAATTATTGATGCATTGGGCCAGGAATGGTTCTGGAGAAGCATGTATATCCTCCTCCAAAGCTGTAGTAAATTCATCCAACAAGCGAGCCACCCTCTGCTCGGGAGTCTCCCGGTCTGGGAGAATCTGTTTTGGACACCCCGACATAAGTCCTCCCCTCTGGCCCTAGTGGCCAATAGTTGCCCAGTTAAGAACCTCTGTCTAAAGTATACTCTTTTTTAAAAATTAGCTATTCCTTAATATCCACCGTCTTTAGAAGGGCCTCAAAGTCACTTTTAATTTGATCCTCGGCAGTAAGGGTGGTCACGCTAAAAGCATAAACATTTTTATTAGTGGCTAGCGCTACTGTCTCACCTCGATACAAGCCGTCCCAGATGTAAGTAAGAGCCACACGACGAGAGAGTGGAGTAGAACTTAATTTACCATCGGGCGAGAGTTTAAAGTTGGATCGAGCGTCATTTTTAATCCACTGCTCGGTCGTAAGTTTATCTAAATCGTTTTGATAAATATCAATAGTGATACTGGTAGGGCCCTCACTGGCGCCACTCTTAAGCTCGGACTCTTGAATTAAAGTTAAATGTTGCTCCCCGCGCTCGCCGCCGGCTGCCGCTCGCTCCTCTAAAACATAATCAGCCGGATAATTAAAAGTTAAGTCACCACTCGAGGAGACATAAGTCTTAAGCGAGATCACCGGCTCTCCGGCCGGGACTAAATAAAGATAGGCCAGCCCCACTAATAAAATTACCATTACTAAGGCGATTAAAGGTTTATTCATATAATCGGTATTGTAGGCTAAATTAAATAAAAAAGAAGACCCCCGCCGCGAGGACGAGGGTCTGAGAATTGGCTGACGACTATACGACAACCAAAGTTTGCTTGAGGTTAAAAGAGATACGGATAAACTCACTCGCCTTAACCCAATCCGGCGCCACTAAAATCTGTCGTTGATGTTGCTCGGCCACAGTAGGACGGAAGGGAGGCTTAATAAACGGTGCCTCATCGGGGTCATCATCACGCGGATTAAGAGCAATCCTTATTCTGACATTGTCCATAGAATAGAGAACCTCTCGACGGTCATCCACAAAATGAGTGATGCCAAACTCGCAACAAATGGGATTCTTCTCATGACGCTCACGACAAAAGTGGATATTCTCTGGCTTCATCCCGGTCAATTTCCAAAATTCCTTCCGGGTCAACCATTCTTTAATCGGCTCCTCCGACTCGGGTGCGCACTTGGAGACAATGTGCATACTCCGCGGCCCAAACAAGGAGACAAGGCTTTTAATCTGCTCCACAGCGCCGTCTACAAACGGCCAGTCGAAGAAGTGAGGGTCCACCTCAGCCCGGCCGGTTGTAACATGACCAGATCCGATGTCACAGATGGTCCGACCAAAATCGATTCCTAACACTGGCCGCTGATGAGGTTTATCAAAACCCATCTTCACATCCTGTCGAGTATATTCTCGACATTGGACATTAGACCAACCAAAAGTTTCTTCCATCATCGCCATAATCCAACCTATCCAACGGGAGGCTTTTAATGCATTATCGAGAGAATCTGTCTCAAACCTTTCAATTTGATCGCACATCCAAGCCAAGTACATCCCCACTCTCATTTTATAAGTATGGGCGCCGAGATGCTTCGTTAATCGAATATCATCGATTTTTTCTGGATCAAGACAAAATGAGTAGACCCTGTTTTCCCATAGAGTTGCTCTGATAGCCGCTACGGTTTGCGCATAAAACATTGTTCATCTCCTTCCGTATTGACGGTTAATTTACGAGGTCCTTAAGGCCAGTTCAATTTCTACCTTATTTTTGGTCTTTAGTCAAAAGTTTGATGAGGGCCAGCTCTAGTGGTAGCTCGGGCACAGCGGCGGTGGCGGTTTGTAAGTAAGCGTCTAAGAGCTCGCGGAGCACCGAGGAGAGTCGGCCCAACACCGCTTTGTCATTAGTTAAAGTTTTTATTTTTATTAAAAGCTCATCACTTAACTCCCCATCCAGTTCTTTACGGAGTGCCGGTGCAAAGCCGTAGAGCATAGCCAAGCGCACCTCCCGCATTAAAAGTTTAATTAAAGTCCGCATCTCTTTGCCAGCTTTTACCGACTCGCCCACCGCCTCCAACGCCGCGTCTAAATTATTCTCGGCGATGGCTAATAAAATTTTGGTCACCAACTCACTACTTGGAGCGGCTGTCACTTGCTCTACCGCGCTAGCATCAATCTCTTTACCCTCGCTTAAGTTGGCCACTTTTTGCAATAAGCCAATCGCATCGCGGAAGGAGCCATCACCCAAGGTAGCGAGGAGCGAGGCCACCCCTTTACCTAATTTTAAATTTTCGCTCTTAGCAATTTGAGTTAAAACTTTTTCTAAAACTTCTGTTGAGGGCGCTTTAAAGTGATGAACCTCGCAACGCGAAGTAATAGTCTCCGGCACTTTGTTAAGCTCGGTGGTAGCCAAAATAAATACGGCGTGAGCGGGTGGCTCCTCCAAGGTTTTAAGCAAGGCGTTAAAGGCCTCCTTAGTTAACATGTGCACCTCGTCTATTACATACACCTTAACCGGCGACATAAAAGGCAGTGTCCGCACCCCCTCTTGGAGCTCGCGGATCTCGCCAATACCTCGGTTAGAGGCGGCATCAATCTCCACCAAGTCGGCGCTTTGGCAACCTAAAGCGCTGGCCAAAATACGAGCCACACTAGTTTTACCCGTGCCGCGTGAGCCGGTAAAGAGGTAAGCATGCGCGGTATTACCATTTTTAACGGCGGCCGTTAACACCGAGACTATTGCCTCTTGTCCTATCACCTCTTTAAAGCTTTTAGGACGATATTTACGATAAAGCGCCTCGGCCATATGGGCTGATTATAACAAGCCAGCGCTAGTTTGACACCCTCGGTCGCTAGTCTATACTTAGCTAGTCCAATTTTGTCTATTAAATATGAAGAAAAGATTAGTCCAATTAATCCACCAGCCTAAAGTTTTGTTGCCGGCGGCCGCCGTGGCGGCGGCCATTTTAGGCTTGGCCGCGGCCCACTTTGTGGGCCGGCCGCCGGCGGTTAATTTGGGCCCTAACGTGGCCACCAGCACAGCTATTGTTAATGAAAATGGCTCCATTGGCCTCTCCTTCCCCAAGTCTGGCCGCCTCGGCAGTTTAGATACCAAGTTAGGCCAGCGTGTTAAAGCTGGCCAAGTTTTAGCCAGCTTAGAGGCCAATGACGCTCGCGGAGCCGTTAAACAGGCTAAGGGTGCTTTAGAGTTGGCCCGAGCTCAATACGCCTCTTTAGACGTGCAGTACACCAATGCCAAGCATCAGCAAGATGTGTTGGTTACCAATGCTTATCGCACACTCCTCTCTAGTGGCTTAACCGCTGTGGCTGTTAATAAAGATCCCAACAATCCTTACGCCGTAGATGTTGCCTCCTCTCAAACTCCAATTATTAGTGGCACTTACACTTGCGATAAGGAGGGTGAGTATGATGTTAAGCCTTATCCAGCCGGCTCGCTCTCTGGCTACTCATTTGAGCTTGATGGTTTAGAGCAAACTTATGGCACCGTTATTACCACGGCCTCGCCTCAACCTTTGGGCCAATGTGGTTTATTTATTCAATTCCCTACTGGTTATAGCGCTGGCAATGTTAATTGGATCATTAGCATCCCTAATCAGCGCGCCACTAATTATGTGGCCAATAAAAATGCTTACGACTTAGCCGTGGCCACTCGAGATCAAGTTTTAAAACAATATGAGGCCAACCTGGGCCAAAACGGATCTTCAGCCGCCAACATTGCTCAAGCTGCGGTTGACTCGGCCGAGGGAGTTTATGAGGCGGCTTTAGGTGCATATCAAAATAATTTAATCGTCGCACCTACCGCTGGAGTTATTACCTTTATTGATCCACATCTCCAAGTTGGCCAAGCGGTTATTGCCAACAAAGCCGTTATTACTATCAGTCAAAATTAAAATGGAAAATACTGCTCCCAAAACTAAATGGTTTGCCACTCCTTGGATCCAAAGCTTAATGGGTTTAATTGTAATACTCATAATTTTAATTGGGGGCTTATATTTAAAATCGGTTAGCGCTTATGTTTATATAGATAAATCGCAAATTGCCGCGCCTTTAATTGTGGTTGGCCCAGAGTCAGAAGGTATTTTAAGTGAGGTGTTTGTTAAAGCTGGCGACACCGTTACGGCCGGCGAGCCATTAGCGCGAGTGGGGGCCGAGACCTTACTCGCTCAAACCACTGGTTTAGTAGTGTTGGTTAACAACACTCCCGGCCAAGTCTTTATGCCTGGTAGCGCAGTGGTTACCATGATTGAGCCTAAAGAGTTGAGAGTAATTGGACAAGTAGATGAGGATAAAGGTTTGGCCAAACTTAAAGTAGGTGAGCCAGCCCTTTTTACCGTTGATGCTTTTGGTCGCCAAACTTTTACCGGTGTAGTAGATGAGATTAGTCCCACCTCTGACCAAACCGCTGTCATTTTTAATATTTCTGATAAGCGCGAGATTAAACAATTTACCGTTAAAGTTAAATACGATTTAACCGCTCATCCCGAGTTTAAAAACGGGATGTCGGCCAAGTTGCGTATTTATGTCAAATAATAGTGAGGCAGCCTTAGCTAATCGTTTAAAATGGTGGATCTTGCTCACGGTAATTGTGGGGACTTTTTTAGGTCGCTTGGATCAAACAATTGTTAACCTCGCTCTGCCTAAAATTATTGACGACTTTAGTATTACCGTTAGCTCGGCTGGCTGGATTGCCACCGCTTACATTATTGCCAACGCCATTTTTGTCCCAATTTGGGGTAAACTTGGCGACACTATTGGTCGCAAAAAAGTTTATATTTTAGGTTTTACAATTTTTATTATTGGCTCGGTCTTGGCCGGCCTAGCGTGGAACTTGTCGTCTATGATCGTCTTCCGCATTATCCAAGCCATTGCGGGCTCGGCCGACTACCCCACTGCCATGGCCATTTTGGCGGTAACTTTTAAACACGGTAAGGAGCGGGCTCAAGCTTTAGGTATTTGGTCATCATCTTTTGCCGCGGCGTCAGTTTTTGGGCCACTCATTGGCGGACCACTTATTGATAACTTTGGCTGGCGCTCGGTTTTTTTGGTTAACTTGCCGGTAGGTTTAATTGGTTTGGCTATGGCTTACGGCTTTATCCATGAGTCTCGCTCATTAGCCAAGTCTAACTTTTTTGACTGGTGGGGCGCGGCCACTTTGGGTGGTATGCTCTCGGCTTTAGTTTTAGTTTTAGATCAAGGTTTTGATTGGGGCTGGCTCTCTAGCTGGAGCTTACTATGCTACGCCATTATTGTGGTATTAACTATTGCTTTTATAAAAATTGAGCAACGAGTGCCTGAGCCAATTGTTGATTTAAAATTTTTTAAGATCCCTGCCTTTGTTAATACTTTAATAAATAACTTTGTAGTTTTTATGGGTATGATGGGAGGACTCTTCCTCATACCCATTTTTGCTCAAACTTTTTTGGGCTACAACGCAACTCAATCGGGTTACCTATTTATACCAATGGCCGCCGCCCTTATGTTGGCGGCGCCACTGGGGCCAATGTTGATTGGTAAATTTGAAACGCGTTATATTATTTTTGCCAGCACTTTAGTCGCCGGTATTGGATTATTTATGTTCTCCTATCTGGATCCACGCTCAACGGCTTGGGATATTACCATCCCACTATCAATTATGGCCTTTGGTTTAGGTTTTGGTATGGCCCAACGCACCAACGTTATTGCCTCGGTAGTAGATCAACACGAGATTGGTATTGCCTCATCAGTTTTAGCCTTGGCCCGCAATATTGCCGGCGCTTTTGGTATTGCTATCTTTGGCACTATCCTCAACAATCGGATCTTAAGTAATGTTTTAACAATTAATAAAAACAGTGTGTTAAACGCTCACGACGCAATCTCGGTTAAAACTTATATTGGTTTAGTTACTCTAAAAGCCCAAATTGAGGCGTATAATTATGTCTTTTTAGTCGCGAGTTTATTTGTTTTTGCCGGTTCAATTGCTGTCCTCTTCCTTAAAATTAAACACGAGCGCACCGACGTTAAAGTAATGGTTGAATAATTTTCTCTACCTCTTCTACACTATTGCACTCCATAAGTTTGGCGCGGAGGTCAGCGGCCCCATCCCCGCCTGCCGGCGAGGCAGGAAAGCCATCTACATAGGCCTTAAAGTGCTTCTTCATCACCGCAAAGCTCTTGGTGTGGCCATTAAATAATTTAGTATTAGTCTCGCCGGGTAAATATAAATCGGCAAAGAGTTTGGTATGCTCGAGTAAAACTTTTAACTTTTCCTCTTTGGTTGGCACATGTTCAGCATACAACCACGGATTGCCAAAAATACCCCGCCCAATCATGACGCCATCACAACCATATTGTTTACACTTCTCTCTCGCTTCGGCTGGTGTTTTAACATCACCATTACCCAAAATAATTACACCACTCCCCTGCGCCAACTTCATAATCTCGGGCATTATCTCCCAGTGAGCCGCTACTTTACTCATCTCCTTCCTAGTGCGTAAGTGCACGGTTAGGGCCACTGGTTTAGTCTCTAAAATTTGTTTAATCCAATTTAAATCAATTTGATTATAACCTAAGCGAGTTTTAACCGAGACCGGTAAGCCACTCTCTTTAGCCGCGGCCACCCCCTTACCTAATTTTAAATTCTCACTTTTAGCAATTTGGGTTAAAGCCTTATCTAGGATCTCCACACTGGGCGCTTTAAAATGATGGACCTCACACCGCGAGAGGATAGTCTCGGGCACTTTGTTAAGCTCGGTGGTGGCTAAAATAAATACGGCGTGAGCTGGCGGCTCCTCCAAGGTTTTAAGCAAGGCGTTAAAGGCCTCTTTAGTTAACATGTGGACCTCATCAATTACATACACCTTAACTGGCGACATAAAAGGTAAAGTCCGCACCCCCTCTTGGAGCTCGCGGATCTCGCCAATGCCTCGATTGGAGGCGGCGTCGATCTCTACTAGGTCAGCCGGTTGGCAACCTAGGGCCGCCGCCAAGATCCGAGCGACACTGGTTTTTCCTGTGCCGCGTGAGCCGGTAAAGAGGTAGGCATGAGCCGTTTTACCACTCTTAACGGCGGCGGTTAACACCGAGATCACCGCCTCTTGCCCCAGCACCTCTTTAAAGCTCTGGGGACGATATTTACGATAAAGCGCCTCCGCCATATGGAGTGATTATAGCAGTTTTTAACCAAACAAAAACCGCCCTCTCAGACTGCCTAGTTTTTAATTAAAAGATATTTTTACAGTTGCTAGATTATTTACAATACTTTTAACAGTTATAGTAGGGCCATTAACTAATTTATAAGGAATCCCGATTTGAAGTGGGTTATCTTTATTAAGATTATTAGTAACAAGAAAACTATCAGTCAAACGATCCGTATTATATACATCAAGAATTACTCCATTGGGTTTATTACTAGGAGTTGTAGGATAAATATAACCGGCAGGTTGTCTAAAAGATATATATACAATGTAATTAGTATTCGGGATCGTAATTTTTATAGCTCGTAACCCGGGGTTATTTTGTTCAAGAGGTGAAAGTGTGTAAACGTTATCCCCAGATTTAATAGTAATTATATTTGGCTCAATTAACCATCCAATTAGTTCTTTTTCAATTGCACTATAATCGGAAAGATTACCGGAAGGGGACATTACGGTATAAAGTGGCATTTCTGTCGTAGGAAGATCAGAACAATCACCAGAAAAGTCTATCTTAACCTTATCATTAGTTTTAGTAATTGAACACTTTAAATAAGATGGGTGTCCTATTCCTTGATTTGTCTTATAACCTAAGGAATGACCAAATTCATGAAATAGATATCTTTCATATAAATCAGAAATATGAACCCCACGCAGATTAACCACTCGACCATTTAATGTGTAGGGAGTGAAAGTCCCTCTCCCTTCAAAAGTCCAAGTTTCTCCATCTCCACAGTCTGGCATAGGATGAACAATCATAAAATATGAATGGTCTGGTATTGGATTTTTCTTGTCTTCAATAGTAAGGGCCCGTTGAATTAAATCATTAACTTTATCTTGGTAGGAGGAATGGTTACATACGCCAGATCCCAGTTCATAAACTCCCGATATATTCCAATTTAATTGAGCATTTATATAAGAACTTTGTTTAACAAATTTATTTAATCCTTTTAAAGCTTGGTCCACTTCAGAAAGTTTTGATTGAGTAAACGGCATACCGTACGATCCATACATATTTCCTAATTCATCGATATTCACCACAATAGCTCGAATATTAATTGTCCCTACATTTAAATTACTACTGAACCCAGCGGATACACCTGCTAGCTGCGAAACATACAAAGAAACGTTCTCATTATTAAGTAACAAAGAATAAGAACCGGTAATTATGATTATTAATGCGAGGGCATAAAATAAAATAGGCGTAGAGTTTTTATTAATTTTTTTAAAACTATCTACAACAAACTTCTTTGTTCTATGTTTAAGATATTTTTTGCCAGCCATTTTCATTATTCTAAATATAATAATATGATTATAGCAGTTTTTCTATCTCCTCTACACTATTGCACTCCATGAGTTTAGAGCGTAATTCTGAGGCACCTTCAAAGCCATCGACATAAGCTTTAAAGTGCTTCTTCATCACGGCAAAGCTCTTGGTATGACCCTTAAATAATTTAGTGTTGATCTCGCCAGGTAAATACATCTGGCTAAAGAGTTTAGTATGCTCAAGTAAAACTTTTAACTTTTCCTCTTTAGTTGGCACATGCTCAGCATACAACCACGGATTACCAAAGATGCCCCGCCCAATCATAACACCGTCACAACCATAATCGGCACACTTCTCTCTCGCCTCGGCGGGCGTCTTCACATCACCATTACCCAAAATAATTACACCCGTACCCTCGGCCAATTTTATAATCTCCGGCATTATCTCCCAGTGAGCCGCTACTTTACTCATCTCCTTACGGGTGCGCAAGTGCACGGTTAGGGCCACTGGTTTAGTCTCTAAAATTTGTTTAATCCAATTTAAATCAATTTGATTATAACCTAAGCGAGTTTTAACCGAGACCGGTAAGCCACTCTCTTTAGCCGCGGCCACCAACTGAGCAGCCAACTCGGGATTTTTAATTAAATTGGCGCCACAACCTTGCTTCTCAATTGTGGCATCTGGACAACCCATATTAATATCTACACCATCAAAGCCGAGCTCCTTACACAACTTGGCGGCCTCACGCATTTTATCGGGCCGCGAGGTAAAAAGTTGTGCCACAATCGGCCGCTCACTCTCGGTATAATAAAGCTCACGGAGCAACTTCTCACGACCCTTAGGGTGCATTAAGCCATCCGCCGAGACAAACTCGGTAAAAAAGATGTCCGGCCCCGCCGGCTTAGAATATTTGGCAATAATCTGCCTAAAAGCCGCGTCCGTTACGTCATAAAGCGGCGCCTGACAGATAATAGGTTTCTTCAATTGGTGCCAAAAAGACATAATTGACAGCTTAGCAT
>CAYVQX010000020.1:0-8792 GCA_964453715.1 uncultured Candidatus Saccharibacteria bacterium
CCAAACAAACTCTGTTTATTGGCTTGACCAGAATTTTGATGGAAGTCTAAACTCCGCTTGGCCCAGCGATGAGTGCGCTCCATGGCCTCTTTTTGATACTCATAACTAGCTTGAGGCGAGGTGCACTCGTCAAAAGCAAACATAATATCGGCGCCAATGTTATGTTGGATCTCCATTGAGCGCTCGGGGGCAAAGCGATGCTCTGAGCCATTAATGTGCGATTTAAAAGTCACCCCATCTTCATCTACTTTAGCTAAGGCGCTAGCGAGAGGAGCTTGAGAATTTTGATCAGCGTAGGGCCCCTCTGGGGTGAAGTTGTCAAAATTATCAAGTCCTCGAGCCACTTTACTAACCCCACCTTTACCAAACGCCGCCCCCAAGGAGAAGGCTTGGAAGCCGCCCGAGTCGGTCATAGTCGGGCCCGCCCAGTGCATAAAATTATGTAGACCACCGGCTTGTTTTAAAATTTCTTCCCCAGGTTCTAAATATAAGTGATAAGTATTGGCCAAAACTACTTGAGCCCCCAAACTTTTAACCTGCTCTGGAGTTAAAGCTTTAATAGTAGCCTTGGTCCCTACTGTTACAAAAGCCGGCGTATTAATAACGCCGTGTGGAGTGGAGATAACTCCGGCCCTACCTAAAGCGCCGGGGATCTCTTTAATTACCTCAAATTTAAGTGGCTTCATGCCCTACTAACATAGCATACTTGCCAAATTTGTCTAAATGATGTAGAAAAGAGAGAGCTCTTTCACAACCTAGTGAATGTTAACCGCCACAGGCGGAGGAGAACGGATATGCGTAAGTTTATGTTTGTTTTGGTAGCGATGTTTTTGGCCCTGTCGGCCAAAGCCACCGAATTTGGTTTTATCACTCTCGAAGTAAAATCGGGCAGCACGGTGGGCGAAGTGTTCTTTGCTCATCCAGAAGTGCAGAATCTCGGGTTCACTGTTTACTCCAAAGAGTATAAGGAAGCTTGGGAGAGTATTAATGGCCCAACCGATTTTAGTCGGTTAAAACCGGGGATGTATAAATTCCCAGTAACCAAAATCATTGAGCAAGAGGCGCAGGCTGTGGGTATACCCACCAGTTTGCCGGCATCAGAAACTGAAGAATTTATTCCCGAGACCCGAGAATACAAACCCAGTGGGCTCGTTGATTTCGACACCAAGAAATACACGGAAGTAACTCAAGAGGATTTGTCACCGGCGCCGGCTCAACAATCAACAGAAACGTTGGAGCAAAAAATTGCCAGTGAGGCGACAATCCAAATTGCTACCGAAGCAAAACTTGAGCAACCGCTCGAGATACTAATCGCCGATCAAAAACCCGAGGCCTTCAGTATGAAGGCCGAGGATAAAATTGAGGAACAAAATAAATCAGTTAATACTCGGATAAAAAAGAGGAATTATCCGAAGGAATCGATTTTGTGGGCCAAACTGCCACACCTTATTTTTGGCAGCACATTGTTGGCCACTTTGATTCTTGGTGTCGTTTTCATTAAACGGCATTTACCAACTCTAGTTTCTTGGAGGAAAAAAATCCTCCAAAAGCTAGTTCACATAGATCTTGGCAAACAAAAGTCTCCAACCCCCTCGCCCCGCGAGGCAGAGCTTGAAGCCAAAATAAACCAACTTGAAAAAGAGTTGGCAGAGTACAGGTTTACTTTTGCCTACCCAGGCTTAAGGAGACGCTCAGACCAGCAACTGTTAAGGAGCATCAAGCTCCAAGTTAAAGAAAAAACACAAGAAGGAGTACCTTTAGTTTACGTTCCGGGCTTGGACGAATTGGTACCGGCTCGGCCATTGATTGTAGAATCAGCTCTGCGCCGCGCCCAAGAGATCTTGGGCGATAAGTGTCTATACATTATGCCAGAAAGAGAGGCCTCGCCGGCAAAGGAAACAAAAAAGCCGGCTACGCGGCCAAAATTGCGAATTCTCAAAAAACAACCGGCCAAGGTGGCCGCTTCTCAATAACATTCACAGGTTTAAGTACCCGACCCAGCATCAGCCGATGCTGGGTCTTTGCTTTTTAACGAGGTAAATTAATTGGCGCACCAGCCAAAAAACTTTTAATATTTTCTGCCGTTGTATCTAAAATCTTTTCTAACGCTTCTTGAGTGTTAAAAGCATTATGCGGTGTGATTACTACATTTGGTAAGTCAAATAAAACATGGTCAGCCAACACCGCTTTTAAATCAACTGGCTCGGTATCACGCATAGCATAACCAAACTCATCTTTAATTACTCCCTCCTCCTCTAAAACATCTAAACCGGCGCCAGCAATTTTTTTATTTTTTAAAGCGGTGGCTAAAGCTGGGGTATCTACCAATGGCCCGCGAGCGGTGTTAATAAGATAGGCGCTCGGCTTCATTAAGTCCAATTTATCAGCATTAATTAAATGGTGGTTCTCTTTAGTGTACGGGGCATGGAGCGTAACAATATCAGACTGTTTTAACAAATCATCTAAAGCAACGTAGCTAAAGTTAAGCTCTTTAGCCGCCGCCTCATTGGGGAAGAGGTCATAAGCTAAAATCTTCATCCCAAAGCCAGTGGCAATTTGGGCCACATGTTTACCAATTTTACCCGTCCCAACAATACCAATAGTCTTACCAAATAAATCAAAGCCTTTTAATCCTTCAGGTGAGAAGATGCCCTCCTCGCGCAGGCGATCAAAGCCCTCATAAATATGACGCGATAAAGTTAAAATTAAAGCAAAGGTTTGCTCGGCCACTGGGATCTCGCCATAACCCGGCACCGCCGAGACTACCACTCCCCGCTCCTTACAAGCTGCTAAATCAATGTGATCAAAACCGGTCGAGCGAGTGGCAATAAATTTTAAATTGGGCAAAGCAGTTAAAACCTTGGCCGTAATTTTACTATCAACAAAAATGGAGATTAACTCGGCTTCACTTGCCTCACCGCTGGGCAAATGATCATCATCTAAAATACTATCAACGAAAATCGGCTCCACCCCTAAAGTACTAAAGACATTTTTATCTTGATAATACTTTTGCTCCCACTCCTTAAGGGTAAAAAAAGAAATTTTCATAATTATTGTTTGTGGCGCTCTACCAGCGCCTTAGCCGCCCAAAAAGGGAAGCAGATCCAAAAGAGGGTTTTATCTAAATCCATAATAAATTGATTATAGCTAAATATGCTAAGATAGCCAATGATGGACACGGCAGAGCTAGAAAGTCTTATTAAACAACATTTATCGGAGGTTTATAACTTTATTTATCGTTTAGTAAATGATGAAGCGATAGCCTCCGACTTAACCCAAGAGACCTGGGTTAAAGTTTGGCGTTATTTTAAACAATATGATCATAATCAACCATTTAAACCATGGCTATTTAAGATTGCTAAAAATACTACCGCCGATTATTGGCGTAAACGACGAGAAACCCCCTTCTCCATTTTAGATTACAAGGATGAGTTGGGAGAAACAAAATTTAGTGACACTTTAGCCGATGAGACAGACCTACCCGACGAGCTTTTAGCTAAAACTGAAATAAAAACCGAGCTTAAAAAAGCTCTAGGCCAATTAGCTCCAATTGATCAAGAAATTATTTTACTCCACCAAGCTGATGATTTAACTTTTAACCAAATTGGGGAGATTTTAGGCCAAGGTTTAAACACGGTTAAAAGTCGTTATCGACGAGCGATGTTAACCTTAAGGAGATTATTAACCAATGCACCAAATTAAGTCCTAACAACGTATAACGAGTATGAGTGATAAATTTAAACACTTATGGCGCGAGTTAAATGAGCCGGTACCGGCTCATTTAGAGGCGGCGGTACTCCGCCGCCTCGGCGCGGCGCAACGCCGCGCCCTTTACTCGCGCCTCTTAGGTTTTGGCGCTATATCAATAAGTGCTATTGGCGCTTTGGTCCCAGCTATTAATTACTTAATTACCACCGCCATCAACAGTGGTTTTTATGAGTACTTAAGTTTGGGCCTAAGCGATCAAAGTGCACTCTTCACTTATTGGCGAGAGCTTGCCTTATCACTAACTGAGTCATTGCCAATTTTGGCCTTAACTTCAGTGTTAGCTTTATTAGCCGTCCTCTTATGGACCATCCCTAAAAATATTTCTTTAATTTATGACTACGCTCGAACAGTTTAAAAAATGGGGCAGTACCCCACTAGCTAAAAAACTCGCTATTATCCTAGCCGCTTTAGTAATAATTTTACTAACCTTTCAAGTTGGTATTATTGTGGGTTATCACAAAGCTGAATTCTCTTTCCGTTTTGGCAATAATTATTATCGCGCCTTTGAGCACAGTGAGCGTGGTGGTCCCATGGATCGTGGTTTTATACCTATCCCCGGCTTCCCTAGTGACTTGCCTGGTGGCCACGGTGCTGTTGGTAAAATTGTTAAAATTAGTTTGCCAACTTTAACCGTTATTGGCCCAGATAATGTTGAAAAAATAATTATTACCAATGACGACACTTTAGTAAGACAATTTAGAGAGGAGCTTAAACTCGATAAATTAAAAGTTGGTGACGCTATTGTAACCTTAGGCGTACCAGACAGTGAGGGCCGCGTGGTAGCCAAATTAATTAGGCTTATGCCAGCACCCATCAACGCCTCCTCCACTAATTTAAGCCGCTAAATTTATGGCTTACTTATCTTGGGTTACCAAGTTTTTAAAAAACATCTGGCGCTGGTCACTTAAACATAAAATTGCGGCGAGCTTAATTGCCTTGCTTATTATTGGCGGTGGTTATTGGAGTTATCAAAAAGTTTTTGGCGCCACCACTGTAACTAAATATGTTTTAGGTCAAGTAGAAAAGGGTAATATTGTAGCCACGGTTAGCGGTACTGGCCAGGTCTCTGGCTCTAACCAAATTGATGTTACTAGTAAAGTCTCGGGTGAGGTTACACAAGTTAGAGTTACCAGCGGACAAGAGATAGCCGCTGGCACTGTTTTAGTTACCCTAGATAGCACTGATGCGCTTAAAAATGTGCGCGATGCCCAGATAAGCTTAGAGTCAACTAAATTAGCTATTGCTAAAGCCGAGGCCGCCGGTCAAAGCACCGACGATCTACGCAAAAATTATTTGTCGGCCTTGGCCACCTTACCTAAACTTTATACCGATATTTACCCCATTTATAGCGAGTTGGAGGATATTCTCTTTAACAATAATGTCTCTAACAGTAATGAAACCAACATTCAATATTACGTAGACATTGTTAATAATTACAGCTCTAAAACTGATCCCCTAACTTACACCACCAAAAGCGACCTAGCCACCTTACGTGATCTTTATAATCAAACTTTTGCCGATTATAAAAAAATTGATAAAAACTCTAGTGGTCAAGATATTGAGGATGTTATTACCGAGTCATACAACTTAACCAAACAAACCAACGACTTAATTAAAACTACCTTAGACACAGTCACAGCTGTTAAGGATAAACTCCTCCAAGACAACACTAGTTTAAGAAACGGCGCCACTATTAATAGCCAATTTACTACCCTCACAGCTGAAGCTAATACCACCAACGATTATCTCCAGACCTTAGCTAGTTTAGAGTCAACTATTAAGAGCCTTCACCAATCAGACACCAACAGCGCTTTTGACCTAGAGTCTCAAGCTTTAACTTTACGCCAGCGTGAAAATGCTTTAGCTGACGCTCAAGAGACCTTGGCCGAGTATTACGTTAGAGCACCATTTGATGGTGTGGTTGGTAAAATTAGTGTGAATAAATATGATAACGCTGGTAATGGCACAAGCTTAGTAACTCTCATTACTAAAAAGAAAGTGGCACAAATTTCTCTTAACGAGGTGGATATCTCTAAAATTAAGGTGGGTCAAAAAGCCACTCTCACTTTTGACGCTTTACCCGACCTCTCAATTACCGGCGAGGTTAGTCAAGCAGATTTAGTTGGTACAGTAAGTCAGGGTGTGGTTACCTATAGCGTTAAAATTACCTTTGATACCGATGATGATCGCGTTAAATCTGGGATGAGTGTTAGTGCCAACATTATTACCAACTCTAAAACCGATGTTTTACTCGTCCCAATTAGCGCTGTTAAAACTAGTGGTGGCGAGAGTTATGTAGAGCGATTTAACCCAGCTTTAAACGAGGCTAGCTCCACCGCCGCTCAAGGAGTAGAGAGTAATCAAACACCAATCCGCCAAACAGTAGTGACTGGTTTAAGTAATGACACCAGCACCGAGATTATCTCTGGTTTAATCGAGGGTGAGCAAATTATTGTCCGCACTACTACTGCCGCCAGCACCAAAACAACTCAAAGCACTCCAAGTATTTTTGGCACTGGTAGTCGCACCTCTGGAGCTAGCGCCGCGCGCGCCTTCCGCAATTAAACTTAGTATGATTGAAGTTAAAGATATTACTAAAACTTATGGCGATAGCGCGATCCCCTTCCAAGCGCTGCGCGGCGTTGGTTTAAAAATTGAGGATGGTGAGTTTGTGGCCATTATGGGACCATCCGGCTCTGGTAAATCAACCTTAATGCATATTTTGGGCGCTTTAGACACGCCCACTTCTGGCACTTATTACCTGGACGGCCGAGATGTCTCTACTCTCTCCGATGATGAGCTGGCCGATATTAGACGCGATAAAATTGGCTTTGTTTTCCAATCCTTCAACTTACTGCCTCGGACTAGTGTGTTACGCAATGTGATGTTGCCACTAGTTTACGCCCGAGTAGAAAATAAGGAGCGAGAAGAGCGCGCCAAGGCGGCGCTACGCGCCGCTGGCTTAGACGAGGATCACTTTACTCACCTCTCCAATCAACTCTCTGGTGGCCAAATCCAACGCGTGGCTATTGCTCGCGCCTTGGTAAATAACCCCTCGCTTATTTTGGCCGACGAGCCCACTGGTAACTTAGACTCTAAAACTGGCGAGATTGTGCTTAACACTTTTAAAAATTTAAATCGTGAGCATGGTCGGACTATTGTTTTAATTACCCACGAGCCAGAGGTGGCCGAGCACGCCGACCGCGTTATTGCTATTAAAGATGGTTTAGTAGTTTCAGATAAAAAAACTCATCATCACCTAACAAAATAATATGACCTTAAGCGATTTATTTTACGAGACATTTTCAGCCCTGTCGGCCAACAAAGTCCGCTCAAGTTTAACCGTGTTGGGGATTGTAATTGGTACGAGCTCAGTTATTGCCATGGTTGCCATTGGCCAAGGTGCGCAAACTAGTATCCAAAGTAGCATCCAATCTATTGGCGCTAATTTATTAATGGTTATGCCGGGCGCTCAACGCGGTCCAGGTGTCCAAATCTCAGCTGGTCGTGGCTCGGCCAAGTCGCTCACGGCCGATGACGCTAATGCTATTAAGTCTATCTCGGGAGTAAAAGCGGTTGCGCCAGAAGTCTCTGGTCGTTATCAAGTTACCGCCCGCGGTACCAACACCAACACCTCAATTGTGGGCGTGACCGAGAGTTATCCGGCGGTGCGTAATGTAAGTTTAGACTCGGGAACATTTATTACCGACCAACACAGCCTCAATTTATCTAAAGTGGCCGTGCTTGGACCAACCGCCAGAGATGATTTATTTGGCGAGGGTGCTGACCCAATTGGCCAAAGTATTAGGATTAAAGGTATTGAGTTTAAAATAATTGGCGTAACCGCCGTTAAGGGTGGCAGTGGTTTTGGTAGTCAGGATGATATGATTTTTATCCCCCTCAAC
This sequence comes from uncultured Candidatus Saccharibacteria bacterium, assembly GCA_964453715.1. Taxonomy (GTDB): domain Bacteria; phylum Patescibacteriota; class Minisyncoccia; order Phycocordibacterales; family XYD1-FULL-46-19; genus JAGORB01. Next base: position 7,674 of record CAYVQX010000020.1, read on the forward strand.
TCGGCAGCGCGTTTTTTAGCTGGTGACAATTATGTTACCACTATTAATATCCAAGCCGAGAATTCTGATGTGATGACCACGATTCAAGATGATGTTACAGCTCTACTCTTAAGCCGACACAAAATTAGTGATGCCACCAAGGCCGACTTTAATATTATGAATCAGGCCGACATTGTGGCCACCGCCTCAAGCGTAACGGGCACCTTTACTATTTTATTGGCGGCGGTGGCTGGTATCTCCTTGGTAGTTGGTGGTATTGGTATTATGAACATGATGCTCACCACTGTTACCGAGCGGACTCGTGAGATTGGTCTGCGTAAAGCAATTGGCGCCAAGGCCACCGATATTAATCGCCAATTTTTAGCCGAGGCAGTAATGCTCACCGGCAGTGGCGGAGTGGTGGGCATTATAGTTGGCACTGGTCTGGCTTGGTCGGTAACTTATTTAGGGATACTCCAAACTAGTGTCTCTTTATATTCAGTAATTTTAGCCTTTGGTGTCTCGGCTTTAATTGGGATTGTTTTTGGCTATTATCCAGCTAAGCGCGCCGCTAGTCTTAACCCAATTGAGGCCTTGCGTTATGAGTAATAATTAAAAAAATAATAAAAACATTATGGATAAAAAAATCTTGTTAGGATTAGTAATTGGCGGTATTATCTTGGCGGGGGTAAGCTTTTATGCCGGCGACAAATACGGCAGCAGTAAGGCCCCTAGCTTTAACAGACAATTTAACGGTGGGACTATGGGCAACTTTGGTGGCACCAGAGGTAGTCGAGGTGGCAATGCACCAGTAATGGGTCAGGTAATTAGTCACGACTCAAATACTTTAACCGTTAAATTACGTGATGGTGGATCTAAATTAGTGCTTTTAGCCACCAGCACCGAGATTAATAAAAGCACCACTGGTAGTGTGGCCGATTTAACGCCCGGCCAAGAGGTAACAGTAATTGGCTCGGCTAATTCAGACGGTAGTGTTAATGGTCAAATTATACAAGTTAGATAATTAAAAAATAATTTATGGTTAAATATTTTGTTTCAGCTTTATTACTTTTAGCAATTATTATTGGTGGTGGTTGGTGGTTAATGAATCGCAATATGGGCGGAACTCCAGCCAACACC
>CAYVQX010000021.1:0-8025 GCA_964453715.1 uncultured Candidatus Saccharibacteria bacterium
CAGATAATAGGTTTCTTCAATTGGTGCCAAAAAGACATAATTGACAGCTTAGCATTATCGGCATAATAATTAAAATAGAAACAACTTAGGAAGGAGGCTTATTATGGATCCGCGTAAGTTTGTGGTTACTCCCGAAACTCTCGATTGTCAGGAAATCGAGGACTATGGAGAAATTGGTGATCATTGCAAAATCGCTCGATGGCATTGTCACCCAGACCTGATACTAGTAGAGGCAATCTACTTCTTTGATTGGGTATTCTATGCCACTTCAATGGTTCCAGTAGTAATGGGTAGACAAAGTTTTTTGGGGGTTGTTATCACTCAATTTGATTATTACTTTGGGAAGGGTTCCAGTGTTGTCCGGACCGCCAACATTATCCTTGAAGTGCCGCCTGAAACCAGTAGTAAAATAACCAAGACTATTGTGCCGGCCTTCACTCCAGTTGGAAGAATCCTTAACATCCTCCAACCTGATGGCAGTTTTGTTTTTGAAAAGGTTGAAGAAAAACCCGAAGCTATTTTCTCCGACCTTTTGACCAAATTCCATATTACTGGACAAAAAGAACCAGGGAATAATTAGGTCTTGATTTCCCCGCCGCGAGGGCTTACCTCGCGGCGGTTTTTTATTACCTAATTTTTACAAATAATGGAAGGTGGAGTTTTTGGGCGCCTCACCAAACACGGCGTGAGCTTTTATAAAGCTAACCAAAGCTGACATATCTTTATCTCGATTAGTACTCTTTAAAATAACTAGCACCACAGGTCGCTCGCCAAACTCCGAGAGTGGGAGGTTAAAAAGTGCCACTTGCGTTTGCTCGGCTTCATCGGTAAAGCCATTTTTACCACCCAAGTAACCAGAGGTACCCACTAATTTATTACCATTAAACCAAGTTTGACCATTGTAAGTATGCTTAGACTGATTAGTGACGTCAAAGATATATCGTTTGTATTGATAAATATGTTTTGCCAAGCGAGCTAAATCGCGAGCAGTAGACACATTTTTTGGCGAGAGACCACTCGGGTCGTCAAAGTGAGTGTTTTTTAAACCCACGGCCAAGGCTTTATTATTTATTTGATTTAAAAAGCTAGCTCGGCCAAAGTGCTGGGCCAAAGCCTCGGCAGCGTCATTGCTAGACTCTAACAGCATGGGGAAGAGGAGCTCGTTAATTGGCAACTTCTCCCCCGCTTTTAAATTACCTTGTGTGCCATAAGTAGCCACTGCCGCCGCTTGGATAGTAGCCACTTGATATTGATTAATAACATCTAGTGAGGTAAGAGCGGTTAAAAGTTTTGACACCGAGGCAATTGGTCGTGGCGTCTCGTCATCTTTAGCCATAATTAAATCGCCTGTTTCTAAATCGGCTACGGCGTAACTAGCGGCTGTAATTTTAGGTCGCTCATTAGTATTTATATAATAAGCTTGATTAGTAGCTGGCGTCTCGGTGGCTACACCATAAACAGAGACAAGTGTATCCGCGGTGGCAAATTTATAAACTGTCTCGGCATCATTAGTAGAGAGTCTAATACACCCGCCCGAGTAACCCTCCGGCACCTCTTTACCATTTTCATCATAAGGCCAACCATGGATAAAAAAGTTGCCAAAAAATTGCATACTCCAAGGCATCCACACCTGCCCAATAGATGAGAAGTGATTCTCCTCTTTAGTTAAAATATGATAATTCCCCGCTGGTGTCTCCCAAGCCGTGCCAGGTTTACCCTTAGCTAAAATGTCATAAGTCCCAACTTCTTGGCCGTCCTCGTATAAAGACAACTTCATAGCTGATAAATCAGCCCTAATAGCTTTACCCGCAGTTGGTGGCGTAAAAACTGGGTCCAAAATCTCCTTAGCCGAGAGCGGCCAAGCGGCCGTAGTACCGGCCGCGGCCGCCTGATAAGTTAAATTATTTGCAGCTACATTACCGCGAGAGTAGTTAATCGCCAGAGTAATTAATTGCGGCACTAAAGTTACCAAAGCAATGCCAAATAAACCGGCCAATCCCACCCACACCGCATACTGAAAAAAAGATTTCATCCGTTTAATTTTAATTTAATGTGTTTATTCTACGTGAAGAGTGAGCCCAAGTAAATTGCCCTCACTTAAATTGGCTGGCACTAAAGAGACAGTCTGCCCCGATTTTAAGCTCCCCTCAATAATAGCCTTAGCAATTAACTCCTCCACCGCGTCTTGGATTAAGCGTTGCATTGGCCGAGCGCCAAATTGAGTGTTGGCTCCGCGCTCGGCTACCACCGCTACCAAACTATCGGTAATATTAAGTTTAATCCCTTGATCCTCTAACCGCTTGGCCAAACTTTGCAATTGGAGCTTGGCAATTTGTTTAAGTGAGTCGGGCGAGAGCGGCTCATACACCACCACGGCGTCAAAGCGGTTTAATAACTCGGGTTTAAAAATCCCGCGCTCAATTAAAGTATCCATTAATTTACTCTCCTCGCCAGTTAAATCTGGTTTAGTTTTAGTTAAATCCCAAATTAAATCAGCGCCGGCATTGCTAGTAGCAATAATTAAAAGCGAACGCATATTAACTCGCCTGCCACCCATATCAGAGAAAAAGCCCTCATCAAAAATTTGCAAGAACAGGTTTAAAACCTCACGATCCGTCTTCTCAAACTCGTCTAAGAGTAAAACGCCGTAAGGATGCTCGCGGACCAACTTAGATAAAACTCCCGGTGCGCCGGTGTTAAAGTCACCAATTAAACGATTAAGCGAGTCGGGCGCGGCATACTCCGACATATCCAAACGGAGCAGGGCGTCCTCTCGACCAAATAAAAGCGAGGACACCGCTTTAGCTGTCTCGGTTTTACCCACACCCGTTGGCCCAAGAAAGAGGAAGGAGGCCACCGGTCGCTCGGTGCGCCTAGTCTCGGCTCGCGCCCGACGCAAAGCATTGGCCACTAAAGTAAGGGCTCGATCTTGGCCAATAACTCGTGCCTTAAGACTAGCCTCTAAAGAGAGGAGTTTTGACCGCTCGGCGGCCTGTACCTCGCCCATGGGGATATTAGTTTTACTTTTAACTAAATCTAAAACTGCCTCTTTAGTTACCACCCGGCCGCCTCGCTTTAATAAATATGGCACCAACTCACTTAATAAATCATTTAACTCTTCCTCCGGAGAACCCTCGTTAAAATAAGTTTGCACACTTTGGCTTATGGCATGAGCCGCCGGATAGGTAAAAAATAAACCAGTTTTTGACTCCACCTCGGTTAATTGCTTGATTAAAAGTTCAAACAAACTGTCTGACTCTGGCGCCTCCACTTTAATAACCTCAAACCGATTCATCAACACCGCATCGGGCTCTAAAACCGAGTGATACGAGGCTTTATCGGCCAAACCAATTACCGTTAAAGCCCGCCCAGCCAAAAAGTCGTCCCACAAGGTGGAGAGGGGTGCGGCGAGCCGCGTAAGGAAGGCAGCGAGCCGTGGTAAATCATCAATGGCTAAAATAATATTACCTGCGCTGGCAGCTTGCGAGGCCAGTTTTAACAACTCTTCAGGTAAACCGGCTTGATGCTCAAAAGCCGCCAACAAGCGACCAGTTTCAAGTAAAAAGATTTTTTGACCATCTAATGGTGCGCCCACTACTCCAGCTGCCAGCCGAGCCGAGAGTTTAGACAATACATTTAAATTAACTGCTAAATCACCGGTTAAAATAGCGTTAGCCTCGCGCGAGCGCGAGAGTACTCGCTCTAACTCCTCTACCGAGGAGAGATATAAATTATTTTCATCACCGGCACTAGGTGTAATCTCATGGCCAAACTTCTCTAACTCAAATGTCTCACCATAACTCCAATCCTTAGCCACACCAGCAATGGTAGCCAAGTGCTCAGCTCGCCACCAGGCCAACTTGGCGTAATCCTCGCGATAAATCCACTCCACCCAAGCCGCTGTGGCTCCTACATCGCTAGGCGCTATACCCGCTCGACGCAAAGCCTCGGCATACTCGGTTGAAGCGGCCAAGATTTTAAGCACAATCTCACTTAAATTAAGTTCGGCCGAGATAGTAGTGAGAGGGATGGGAGAAAAATTATTTAAACTAACTGGCGCGGTTAAACCCAAGCGTTGCTCTATAAGCCATTTAAAAGGCGATGAGCTATAAGCGGTAAGTAAGTTGTCGTTAGAATTTAAAGCCACCAAGCTAGCCCAAAAATAATTAGTTTTAGGCAAGTGAGGATGATGCCCGGCCAATAAAGCCGAGGTTTGATAACGTGAGAATAAAACGCTGGTATAAACCAACAACCAAGCGGCTAAAACCAATAAATCAAAACCCAACAATTTATTAAGTGTTGATTGTGAAAAGAGCTTAAGCCACGGGCCAGCTAAAGCCAGCAACAGTAAGATTAAAATTAATCGCTCAAAATATTTTAAATAGCGCTCGCGAGTAGTAAGTGGCCACCACCGCTCTAGGTGGAAGTAAAGTTGTAATTCTGCTGGCAAAATAGAGTTCATAAAATTAGGCAGTTAATAAAAACAAACCAGCCACTAAAAGACTAATAAAAACAACCGGTAACAAGAGCCAGATTAATAAAGCCACAACAGAAATTATGGCAACAATTAAAAGAGTGACTAAACCAATTAAAATAAGCGTTAGCCTAATAAAAGCGCCAATTAAGCGCATTAGTAAGTTAACAGTAAAAGTGGCCAACCATTGCTCGGGATTTAAACCACGAGCGTAACTCTCACCCAAACGCCGCCAAGGTGAGAAAAGGGTTTTAAACAATAAAGGTAAGGAGAAGAAGTTAAGGACAAAGCGATTTAAATCGCGAGCCACAATTAAGCCGGCTCTAAAACCGCTAGTGTAATGCCAAATAAAATAAGTCACCCTTTTATTATAGTTTATAAAAAACTTTCTGACCAAATCTTAAATCCACGTAATTGAGCGCCGGCAGTTGATGAGACTTGTTTTGATCAACAATGGCCGAGAGAGCGGTGTGTAAATTCTCCCCCAACTCAAAGGCGGTAGAGTCATCGTTAATTAAAATCTGCCAACGAGGTAGGGCCGCGGTAGTACTGCTAGTCTTGGCCTCAACCCAAAAAATAAAGTCATTATCGCCAGTGCGCTCAAACGAGTTTATGCGCCAAACCGATAAATTAAGTAGATTAAAAACTTTATTAAAAATCTTTTGGGCCGCCAACAGGCGGCCAACTGCCGGCGCCTCGGTTAAATTAAACGGTAACTCAGGCAAGGTGGAGCTAGCCACCCAAGTTAAAAACACTCCCGGCGAGAATATGGGCGCCGGCGCGTAGGCCCGGCCGGTGGCGTCAATAAAGGCACAGTTTGTGGCGCAATACAGTAGCTGTGGCTCGCGCTCGGTTATAACCAAGGTAAGCCGGCCGGGCCACTCGGCAAAAGTATTAACAGTGGCTAAACGAGGAAATTGTTGGAGCAACCGTTTACGAATATCGTTATTGGGATACCACCATAAATGATTTTTAGGCACCAAGGGCAAAAGATTACCATTTAACACCGTTTGGGTGGCAGCTATAATCTCATCTGATTTTAAAATCTCGGCCCCCTCTACTTTAATCTCGTTGATGCGGAGTTTAGACCAATTAGCTAGACCCAAAAAGATACCAACAAGTAAAAACAATAAAATTAAAAATATCCAAGCCAAACGCTCTAGCCAGCCTCGCTCCACTCGCTCTGGTCGACGTACTGGCGCTGACCGACCCAAAAGCGAGGAATTATGATTAGTGTGTAATTTTATCTTGACCACCTAAATAAGGTCGCAAAACCTCTGGCACCGTAATAGAGCCATCGGCATTTTGATAATTTTCTACCACTGCAATAAAAAGGCGAGGTGTAGCAGCGGCCGTACCATTAAGCGAGTGCGCAAAACGGAGTTTACCCTCGGCATCACGATAACGGATATTTAAACGACGAGTCTGGAAGTCGTGGAAGTAAGAGATAGAGTGCGTCTCGCGATACTTACCCTCGCTTGGTAACCAAGCCTCAATGTCATATTTTTTAACCTGACCTAAGCCTAAGTCGCCAGTGCAGTTGGTAACAATATGATACGGTAACTTAAGCGCTTGCATTAAACTCTCGGCATTGGCCGTTAACGCCTCGTGCCACTTAACACTCTCCTCGTGTGAAGCCTCGCATAAAATAACTTGCTCAACCTTATAAAACTCGTGGACCCGGAAGGCGCCCTTGGTATCCTTGCCGTGACTCCCCGCCTCGCGACGGAAGCAAGGTGAGAAGGCCGCCCACTGCTTAGGTAAACTGCCCGCCTCTAAACTCTCATCCATTAAATAGCCCATGGTACCAACCTCGGCCGTACCAGCCAAAAAGTCGCCATCTTGCGTTTTATATAAATCCTCCTCACCTTGCGGTAAGTAACCAGTGCCAAAAAATGGCTCTGGTCTAACTAATGATGGCACAATCATTGACTCAAAACCTTTTTTATTTAATTCATCTAAAGCCCATTGCCACAAAGCAAAGTGCAGTTTAACCGCCGCGCCTTTTAAAATATAACCACGGAAGCCGGCCACCTTAGTACCGCGCTCAAAATCAATTAAATTTAAATTTTGGAGTAACTCCACATGACTCTTGGGAGTAAAATCAAATTTAGTTGGCTCACCCCACACTTTAGTCTCCACGTTATCGGCGTCGTCATCGCCCTCAGTTACGCTCATGTCTGGCACATTAGGCACTTGGAGCATTAAACCTCGCCACTCACCCATCACCGCTTTTAACTTATCCTCACCGGCTTGGAGCGACTCTTTAACCCCCTTCATCTCATTAATTAAGCTCTCACGCTCGGCGGTTGAAGCTTGTTGGATTTTAGCGCTGGCCTCATTTTGTTTAGCGCGCAAGGCCTCAACCTCGCCACCAATACTAACCCGCTCGGTCTCTAAAGTGAGAAGTCGGTCAATATCTACCGTGAGGCGCTTCTTACGCACAGCCTCCTTAATGAGGTCAGGATTCTCCTTAATAAACTTAATATCCAACATGATGAAAATAGAATAGCAAAAAAGCGCTTAAATAAAAAGTGCCCGCCGATTGGTGTATCGGCGGGCATTGGGTTAAGCCATTGCGGTTTAGCTTAACCCCTTCGGTATAGGGCGCGGCTAGGATGCCGCAGATGGTGGGCAAAATTGAATCTGCCTCAAGACGGCACCCTGTTGGGGATTCCAACCAAGATACTCCCAACAGAGTTTAAGGGAAGGAACAGTGATGGTGCCCATGTTATCCCTCCATGGTAACTGGTGGATTGGAAGCTACTCGACGCGTCTCCATTGGAACATGGTCCGGCGGAAAAGGAAATTTAGTCTTAACCGTCGGTGAAATGACCTCACGATTTTGATCTTGGAGCATTGAACGGGCCACATCTTCACCACACTCTCCAGCCACTTCATCTGCTTCACGAGCCATACAGAACCCCCTTCCTTTTACTTAAATAGACCGAGATGTACTACGAACTCCAAAAAATAATCTACCATAAGATATTTTTTGTTACAATATTTAAACATGGACGAGAGAGAAATTATTAAACTTGAGAAGGGGGAGTGGCCGGAGGCTTTTTTAACCATGCCCGATCCACCTAAAGAGCTTTTTATGGAGGGTGGGTGGCCAAGTGAGGACTTTGTTTATTTAACTGTCGTTGGCTCGCGCAAGTTCTCGCACTATGGCGAGGAGGTCTGCCAAGAGTTAATTGCCGGCCTCGCTGGCTACCCTATTGCCATTATCTCGGGACTCGCTATTGGCATTGATACCATCGCTCATAAAGCGGCCATTAAAGCCAAACTCCCAACCATCGCCTTCCCCGGCTCGGGGTTAGACCGCTCGGTACTCCACCCCTCGTCTAATAAAAGGTTAGCTGATGAGATTATTTACGCCGGTGGTGCCTTAGTGGCTGAGTATGAGCCCAAGATGCCGGCGGGTATACACACCTTCCCCAAGCGCAATCGCTTAATGGCCGCGCTCGCTAAAGCGACTCTAATAATAGAGGCTGGCGATAAATCGGGTACACTTATTACCGCTCGCTTAGCGCTAGATTATAATCGCG
>CAYVQX010000022.1:0-1798 GCA_964453715.1 uncultured Candidatus Saccharibacteria bacterium
TTTAAATCTTTTTGGCGTGGTAGTCGGCGGGCGCGGCTTTTAAAAATTCTAAGAGTTTTTTTTGCGAGAGGAGGCCAGCTTGGGCGCCCACTTGTTGGACCACACTCATCGAGTTAATTGGCGCCCAAGTTAAAGCCTCAAGCGGCGAGCGCCCCAGCGCGAGTGCGGCGGTAAAGGTGGCGGCAAAGGCGTCGCCAGCGCCGGTGCGCTCAAGCGGTGGTTTAGGATCAGGATAAGGTGGCATAAACCAAGCCTCACCACTTTTATATAAATAGGCGCCGCGTGGCCCGTCGGTTATAACCACCAGCTCTGGCCCCCACTCGGCTAACTCTTTTAATAGCTCGGCCACCGCGGCGCTGTTTTGGCCGGTTAAGCGCTTGGCCTCCTCCACATTCATAAACACTACACTGGCGCGGGCGTATAACTCGGCCAACTTTTTACCCTGATTAAGTTGGAAGGTGCCCGGTTGCAAGGCCAACTTAACCTCGGGATGATTATTTAAATAAGTTAAAATTTGTTGTTGATAAGTTTGGGCGTCTGCTCCCAACGAGCTTAAATATAACCATTGCGGTGGTGGGGCAGTATTTAAAACGGGCCACTTATAATCATAAGGCTCGTGTTTAACTAAGATAGTGCGGTCACTCTCATACCATAAAACATAATGATAATTGCTAGGCCGCTTGGGGTGGATGGTAAAGTAATCGGTGGCCACTTGCTCATCGCGCAGTTTCTCTACTATCTCGGCGCCATTTTGATCATCGCCTAAGTCGGTAACCAAGGCCGATTTTAAACCTAAGCGCGCCGCGGCTACCGCGGCGTTAGGCGAGTTGCCCACACCCTTAACCACGGTAACACTCTCGTAGGGGATTTTATCGCCAAAGCGCATGGCGATGGTGCAATTTTCTTCATCTAAATTGCAAGTAACTTTAGCATCTTTAAGTTTAATAAAAGCGTCAGTTACCACATCGCCCACCGCTATAAAATCAAAAGACTTCATGTTAAGATCATTATATATGAGAAGTTTACGCGAGGTAATAAGCGAGGCGGCTAAAGGTGGTTATGCGGTGGGGCATTTTAATGTCTCAAATTTAGAAATGCTTTGGGGTGTGGCTCGCGCCGCTAAAAATTTAAATTTACCGGTTATTGTGGGCGTCTCGGAGGGTGAGCGTGATGCCATTGGCTTACATCAAATCGTGGCTTTAATTAAAAGTTTACGCGAGAGTGAGGGGGTGGAGATTTTTTTAAACGCCGATCACACCAGCAATTTAGATAAAATTAAGGAGGCCATTGAGGCTGGTTTTGACGCAGTGCTGGCCGATGGTAGCAAGTTGAGTTGGGAAGAAAATTTAAAATTTACTCAAGCGGCGGTAGCGGCGGCCCGCGCCGCCGGGCGTGAAGTTTTGGTAGAGGGAGAGTTGGGGATGATTGGCTCGGGCTCGGAGGTGCGCGAGAGTGTGGCTGCCGATCTTTTAACCGCGCCACTTACCACCCCCGAACAAGCGGCCGAGTTTGTAACAGCAACTGGCGTAGATTTAGTAGCCCCAGCGGTGGGTAACTTCCACGGGATGGTCCGCTCGGGCGCCGAGCCGGCTTTAAACTTAGAGTTGGTGGCTCAAATTAAGTCGGCCGTGCCAGTGCCGCTAGTTTTACACGGAGCCTCGGGTAATACCGAGGATGATGTGAGGGGCGCTATCCGCGCCGGCGCGGCCGTGGTGCACGTGTCTACCGAGTTAAGGGTGGCTTACCGTGATGCTTTAAAATTATCGTTAATGGAGCAGCCCGATGAGGCCGCGCCTTA
>CAYVQX010000022.1:1898-7079 GCA_964453715.1 uncultured Candidatus Saccharibacteria bacterium
TCTAAACCAGAGTCCCACTCCTACTTCCTTAATACTAAAGAGTTCAGTAAGGTCCTTAAAACGGCCGGTGAGACCAGTATTGTTACCTTAGAGAGCCCAGACGGCGAGAAGGACGTGCTTATTAAAGAGGTCACCTTCCACCCTACTTCTGGCCAGCCAATCCATGCTGATTTGTATGTTGTTGATAAGACTAAAAAGCTTGAGGTTAACGTACCACTTGAGTTTGAGGGTGTAGCCCCAGCAGTTAAAGAGCTTAACGGTATTGTGCTTAAGGTTATGCACGAGTTGGCAGTTGAGGCTTTACCTAAGGATCTCCCACACGACATTAAGGTTGATTTAGAGAAGTTGGTCGCCTTGGATAGTCAGATTTTGGTTAAAGATTTGGTCTTGCCAGCTGGTGTTACCGCTTTAGTTGATGCCGATGAGGTAGTTGCCGCTATTACGGTGGCGGAGGAGGAGCCGGTAGATGAGACGCCAATCGATCTCTCGGCCATTGAGGTAGAGAAGAAGGGTAAGAAGGAGGAAGAGGAGGAGACTCCAGCCGCTGAATAAAGCCTCATTTATAATAATTTGTTATAATAAATCGCATGACCATGACCCGTCAGGCGATTTTTGTTTGGCTGCTGATATTTACCTTTATAACTACAGCTTCCACCGCCCTAGCTTTAACGGCTGCCGAGCAAGACGCTCAAAATAAACTCCAAGCTGAATTAACCAAAGTTGAGGCCGAGATTGCTCAGCAAACTTCATTATTACAAGCCACTCAAAAGCAGTCGGCCTCTATTCAACGTGATATCTCTATTTTAACTGTCCAAATTTCACGCGCTAAATTAAATATTCAAGCCAAAGAGATTGAGATTAAGCAACTTGGCTCCGATATTGGTAAAAAACAAACCACCATTTTAAGTTTGTCGGACCGGATTGCTAAAGAGCAACTATCTTTATCTGAGCTTTTGCGCCAAACGCGAGAGATTGATGACATCTCTTTACCAGAAGTGGTTTTAGATGGGAAAACTTTTTCTAACTTTTTTGCCGACATAGATTCTTTTAACTCGGTCCAAGAGGGATTACATCAATCTTTTACGGTTATTAGAGATACCAAGGCTCAAACCGAGGAAGAAAAAAATGCTTTAACTGATAGACGTAATAAAGAGCTTAACGCTCAAGCAGCCATTGAGGCCGAGAAGAAGAGCATTGAGGCTAATGAGAAGGAGAAGCAACGTTTATTGACCTTAAGTAAGGGCCAAGAAAATACTTATAAAGCCGTAATTGCTGATAGAGAGAAGCAGCGCCAAGCAATTAGGAATGCCCTCTTCCGTTTACAAGGTACCACCTCAATTTCTTTTGGTGAGGCGCTTGATCATGCCAACTTTATTGCTGGTAAAATTGGGATCAGGCCAGCTTTTCTTTTAGCGATTATTACGCAGGAGTCTAACTTGGGCCAAAACATTGGTACTTGTAACCGGCCGGGTGATCCACCCGAGAAGAGTTGGAAGGAGATCATGAAGCCGTCGCGTGATTATGAGCCATACCTAGCAATCACTAAGGCCCTCGGTCTTGATCCGGACTCTATGCCGCTCTCTTGCCCTTATAAGGGTGGTTACGGTGGGGCGATGGGTCCAGCTCAATTTATCCCATCTACTTGGATTGGGATGCAGAGTCGGGTCACCTCTATTACCGGCAATAACCCACCTAATCCTTGGAATCCGCGTGATGCCTTTGCTGCCTCGGGTGCCTATTTGGTCGATTTGGGCGCTGGTGATAAAACTTTTACCGCCGAGCGGACAGCCGCTCTTAAGTATTATGCTGGTGGTAATTGGGCTAAGGCGGCCAATGCCTTTTATGGCGATAGTGTGATGAAAATTGCGGCTGATTATCAAACACAAATTGACATCTTGCAACGCAACTAATCTTGTGTTAGAGTCTCGATTATGAAAACTGATATCCACCCTAAATACTATCCAGCCGCTAAGGTGACTTGTGCCTGCGGTAACACCTTTACTATTGGCTCTACTAAGGAGCACATTGAGGTGGAAATTTGCAGTGCTTGCCACCCGTTCTTTACTGGTCAGGAGAAGGTGATGGACACCGCCGGCCGCGTAGAGAAGTTTAAGGCTCGTCAGTCTAAGGCCTCCGAGCCAAAAGCTAAAAAAACTAAAAAGTCTACCAAGTAGGCTCTCCTTATGGAGTTAGACGACTTCCGCCAAAATCCTAAAACGGCTTATTTAGTAGCCGAGTATGACCGCCTCGAGCAACAAATTGCCGAGGTGCTGGCTTTGGCTGGTGGCGATGCCGAGCTCGCCGAGTTATCGGCGAGCGAGGTGGAGTCTTTGCGCCAGCAACAAAAAGTCTTGCAAGAGCAGATGGAGATGATTACCGCCGCCGGCGCGCCGGTAAGTGGTAGTAATGAGACGGGTATTATTATGGAGTTTAGGGCCGGCGCCGGCGGCGATGAGTCGGCTTTATTTGCGCGTGACTTAGCCGAGATGTATGAGCGTTACGCCGCTACTCGTGGTTGGCAATGGCACCCTCTAGATGTGGCCCAAAATGATTTAGGTGGTTATAAAGAAGCTTCCTTTGAGGTTTTGGGCCGCGATGTTTACTCGGCTTTAAAATTAGAAACGGGTGTTCATCGTATTCAACGGGTACCCGCTACCGAGAAGCAAGGGCGTGTTCACACTAGTACTGCCTCGGTGGCCGTTTTACCAATTAGACCGGCGGCTAACAGCGGTATTAATCCAGCTGATTTAGAAATAACCTTCTCGCGTGCTGGCGGTGCTGGCGGACAAAATGTTAATAAAGTGGAAACAGCCGTGCGTATTTTACATAAACCATCAGGCTTAGTTGTCCGCTCTCAAGCTGAGCGTAGCCAGCAGCGTAATCGGGAAAAAGCGCTAGAAATTTTGGCCTCTAAATTAAGCGCTTTGCAAGAAGAGGAGGCGGCCAAAAAACTCTCGGCCGAGCGTAAAAATCAAATTGGCACCGGCGACCGTTCTGAAAAGATCCGGACTTACAATGTGCTCCAAGATCGAGTTACTGATCACCGTATTAAACAATCTTGGCATAATTTAGAAAAAATCTTTGCCGGCAATTTAAACCCAATCGTCGAGGCTCTACAAGCAGCAGCGGCCAATGGTGATAATCTGGTTAGTGAAGATAGTGTGGATAAAGAGGCAGAGGAGTAATCGTTTTAAATGCTACAATAAGATCAACATCCGACTTTTTATGTTGATCAATAAAAAATCGCTCGCTTTTCTAGTTGTGGCCATTTTGTTTGTGGCCTTTATTATTGGTTCACCGTTTATTGTTAATAAAATTTTTGCTCAAAATACTAGCACTGGACCACTTACCGGTTGGGCTTGGAGCTCAAATATTGGTTGGATTAAATTCCATAGTGACTCCTCTGATCCGCTCTCATTTGGAGTCCAACTTAATGCTGACGGCAGTTTAAGTGGTCAGGCTTGGAGCTCAAATATTGGTTGGATTAATTTTGATAATTTAGGTAGTGGTCCAGATGGCCAAGCTGGTGCCTCTTTACTTGGCTCTAGTATTAAAGGTTGGGGGAGAGCTTGCTCGGTTTTTGAGAGTGGTTGCAGTGGTAACTTAAAAAATAATATTTACCGCGGCGATTGGGATGGTTGGCTACAAATGGGACCTCGTACAGCCACTAATGGTTGGCCAGGGGTGTCTATTGTGGGTAATCAGCTTACTGGTTTTGCTTGGGGGAATGAGATTTTGGGCTGGGTTAAGTTTGATGGGGTAACCAGCGGCACTTGTACTGGTGTTTGTGTGGGGGCTGGTTTATCGCTGCAATGTCAGGTTACAAACTCCACCCCTAAAGTTGGTGACACTGTTCAATTTTTTGCCACGCCATCAAATGGCCATCCTAGCTATTCTTATAAATTAAATATTGACGGCCCAGTTAGTTGGGGTAGCGAGGCTGGAGAGTACAATTTAATGAGTGGCCCAGCTAGTTCTGGTGACTGGAAACTATCTGCCCCAGGAGAATATGTCTTTAGGGCCGAAATAAAAGATAATTCTGGTGCCACGGCTACTTGTAGCACGGCGGTAAATGTAGCCGGTGACGAGCCACAACTCAATGTCTCGGTAATTGGCGCCGGTAAGGTTACGGGCAGTGGCATTAGTTGTGGTAATGGATCCACCACTTGTAGTCAGAGTTATAGCGCCGGCACCGAGGTTACCTTAACTGGTAGGCCAACTGATCCAGGTACTAATACTGTTTGGGCTGGCTGTGATAATACCACTGCTCCTGATACCGATGGAGTTACTACTTGTAAGGTTACAATGGATAGTAATAGGGCGGTAACTGCTACCTTTGAACAGTCGCACTTGTTTGACTTAAGTGTGGCTTATCCAAGTGGTCGTAGTATGGTGGTAAACTATCAAACTCAAAACTTAGACGCTTCTCATGACTCATCACCAGCCAAAGTTACCCTAACTCCAGCTAATGGCGGGGGAGACTTCTCAGTCCGCTTTGAGGTGATTATGAACTCGCTCTTAAACCGCTCTACCTCGGCCAATAAACCGTCAGTTATGCCGGTTGTAACGGCGGCTCATGTGGGTGACACTGTTGACCTCCAAATCCACTTCCCAGATGACTCTCAACCACAACCTAATATTGCCTCGCCTTACGCCGGTAATTACCAGTTCTTACTTAAGGCTATCCCTAGCGATAATGGGGTCAAAACCGAGACTATACCGCTTAACTTCTCTTATATCGACCTGCGTGAGCGGGAGCAATAATTAAGAGGTTGCCAAAGTCCGGCAGATTTGCTAAGCTTTTTCCCGTATGTCAATTTTAACTAAAAACCAATCCAATGAGGGGATCGTCAAGGAGCTCTTTAAATTAGGGGCCCATTTTGGCTTTTCTCGCTCGCGCCGCCACCCCTCCACCGACCGCTTTATCTTTGGTTTTAAAAACCGTCAGTCCGTTATCGATTTAGAGCAATCGGCCGCGGCGCTCGCTAAGGCTAAAGAGTTTGTAAAGGCTTTAGGCACCACTGGCAAGCCCTTACTTTTGGTTGGTTCTAAGGCTCCCGCTAAGGCCGCTGTTGCCTCGGTGGCTATGACCGCTAGTTTACCTTACGTAACCGAGCGTTGGTTGGGTGGTACCTTAACCAACTTTAAAGAGCTTCGTCGTCGGACTAATCGTTTACTCCA
>CAYVQX010000023.1:0-6927 GCA_964453715.1 uncultured Candidatus Saccharibacteria bacterium
CCTACGACCGTTCGCTTAAGAGGCGACTGCTCTACCAACTGAGCTATGGGCGGATTGATCCGCGTTAAGCGGATTTGTTTTATCTTAATTAAAAAAGACCCTTCCTGCAAACAGTGCCGGGAGTGGGACTTGAACCCACAAGGCTTGCGCCACATGATTTTAAGTCATGCGTGTATACCATTCCACCATCCCGGCAAATTAACCTTTCAAAGCGCCCGGAGGCCTGGGGGAGAATCGAACTCCCGTATAAGGGTTTTGCAGACCCTTGCCTTACCACTTGGCCACCAGGCCTAATCCTACCCCTTAGAGATTAGCAAAAATTTTATTGATTAACCAGATCAAAGGTTTGGAGAGTGTCGCCGGCGGCTAGAGTCCACTTACTCTCCACTACAGTGCCAAATTGTTGACCCTCGTTAACACTACCAACTTTTTGCTTGTTTTGCTCGAGGTCGGTAATGCGGCCGCGGCCGATCTCGGCGCCTCGGCGCAAAATTTTAACCTCGCGGCCGCGCTTAAGCTCACCAGTCATTACTTGTCCACCAACCACTTGTTTATCTTTGGCTTGGCTAAAAATTTTAAGTAATTTAGCCTCGCCGGCCGCCACCTCTACTGTTTGTTTAGGTCGCTTCTCCTCCAATTTTTCAGTTAGCCACTCGGAGAGTTTGTAAATAATGTTGTTGGTGTTGATCTCAATACCTTGTCTCTCGGCTAAATCGGCCGCGCTTTTTTCTACCTTGACGTTAAAGCCAACAATTAACGATTGATTAGCGCCACCAGCGGCCAATTTAACATCGTTCTCACTAATCGCGCCAAGACCCTCATTAACAACTTTAAAGGCGGCATCGGCCACGGCAATTTTGCCAACTTCTTTACGGAGAGCGTCTAATGAGCCAGCCACATCAGCTTTAATCACAATCGGTAAGAGGTGAGTGGCGGTCTCGCTGGTGCTGTTACTTATCTCAACCCCACTATTTACCGCTGCCTCGGCTGCCGCCTCGGCGGTTTTTTTATCAGCAAAAGTGGTAAACATCTCACCCACAGCTGGGATCTCGGTAAAGCCGTATACCCGAGCTGGCGTTGAGGGGCCAGCTACTTTAATAACCTCGCCACGATAATTCTCTAATTTTTTAATTTTAATCGCTTGCTTGTTGTTAACTACAAAGTCACCAGTTTTAAGCTCACCTTGTTTAACAATTAAGGTGGCGGTTACACCCACTCGTGGATCGCGATCAGCCTCTAAAATATAACCTTCAGCCGAGCCGGTAGCTTTAACATTTAAATCTTCTAACTCGGCCACTAACAAAATTAAATCAAGTAAATCGTCTATACCCTCACCAGTTTTAGCCGAGATATTAACCGAGGGGATTTTACCACCATAACTCTCAACTAAAATATTGTTCTCGGCCAAACTTTGTTTGGTGCGCTCAACATTAGCATTAGGACGATCAATTTTATTAATGGCCACAATGTAAGGTTTGTGAGCAGTTAGGATGGAGTTTAACGCTTCTAAAGTTTGAGCTTTTACACCCTCCTCGGCTGAGACGACTAAAATGGCCAGATCAGCAATAATTGCGCCACGCTCGCGGATGGCGCTAAACGCCTCGTGACCAGGTGTATCAAGGAAGGTAATTTGTTTATTGCCTTGATCGGTTTTTTTATTTACCTCATAAGCGCCTAAGTGTTGAGTAATACCACCAGCCTCGCCCTCTACCACTTTGGTTTGGCGGATAAAATCAAGCAGAGTAGATTTGCCATGGTCAATGTGACCCATCACAACTACAATTGGCGGTCGGGTTTTTGTTTCGTTAGTTTTCATCATTTTGTTCGGGTCGGTTTTTAGCGGCCTTGTTAATAGCTTCACGCTCCTCACGAGTTAACTCATACTCCGAGCGCAAGCGTTTAACCGGCTTGGCATAAGTGCTAACTTTATCGCGCGAGTAAAGACTGGAAATAACCACCCCGTCGCCAGTATCGTCTAAAAAGGCAGTGGCAAAACTCTGATTACCACCCTCATTGCGGAAGGGGTTAAAGCGAACAGTTTCTACACGGCGGATACTTTTTTTAAGGCGAGCGTCTAAGTCTTGGAGTGCGCCAATAATCTCAATTACCTTCTCGCGGATACGATCGGTCTCGCGACCTAGGTTAACAATGACCTCCTCAAGGTCTTTAGCGCCTCGGCCGCGCATAATTTTGTTTAAGCGCCACTCTAAACGGAGGATCATAACTAGCAAGACCACAATAATTGCGGCCGCAATAAGGGCTAAAGCGTTGGACATTAAGAAGTTCACAGTGTTTGAAATTATAGCCTAAAATGGCTAAACTGCCAAGATGAAGCAAATTTACCTAGATACGGCCGCGGCCACCCCGCTAGACCCGCAAGTTAAGCGGGTTATAAGTGAGGCCGAGAAAAAATATTGGGCTAATCCGTCTAGTTTACACGAGGTCGGGGTGGCCGCCGCCGCGGCGTTAGCCGCGGCGAGGAGAGAGGTGGCTCAAGTTATTGGCGCGCACGCCGACGAGATCATTTTTACTAGTGGTGGCACCGAGGCCAACAACCTCGCTGTTCTAGGTGCACCAACCTTTCTCCCAGACGGGCAAGTAGGCGAGATTATAGTAAGCGCCATTGAGCACTCTTCAGTGCTTGAGCCGGCTAAGTTGCGCGGCCAAGTTTTATTGGCTCCAGTGGATGAAAATGGTCAACTTAAACTTGCTGATTTTAAAAAGATGCTTACTAAGCAAACAAGCTTAGTCTCAATTATTTATGCTCACAATGAGATTGGCACTATTCAAGATATTAAAGCCATCGCCAAAATAATTAGAGCTCATCGCTCTCAATTTAAAACGGCTTTACCTTACTTTCATATTGATGCTTGTCAGGCGACCCGTTTTTTACCACTCAATGTTCAACAGTTGGGGGTTGATTTAATGACTCTTAACGCCAGTAAAATGTATGGACCTAAAGGTGTGGGGGTACTGTTTATTAAGCGGGGAGTTAATTTGGCACCGCAAATTTTAGGCGGTGGCCAAGAGGCTGGTTATCGTGCTGGCACCGAGAATGTGCCGGCCATCTTAGGTTTTGCCACGGCTCTAACTTTGGCCCAAAAACAAGCTGTTAAAGAGACAAAAAAATTATTACCCCTTCGTGATTACGCGTTAAAACAAATTCTTAAAAATATTCCGTCGGCGAGTTTAAATGGTGATCCACTAAATCGTTTACCCAATAATTTAAACTTTTCTTTTACCGGCACTTTGGGTGAGCAGGTGGTTATAGAGCTCGCCGCCGCCCAAATTGCCGCCTCTACTGGTAGCGCTTGTGCTATCCCTAAACACGACGACTCGTATGTTATAATGGCTTTAGGTAAAGATGCGGCGGCGGCCAAAAGCGCTGTCCGATTAACTTTTGGTCGTGAGATAACCAAATCAAATTTAAATTACGTTATTAAAAATTTAGTTAGGATTATTAATAAATTAAAAACCACCAATCATGTTTACGCTTCCAAGTTTGACCTATGAGTATAATGCTTTAGAGCCAATTATTGATGAGGCCACAATGCGTCTGCATCACACTAAACATCATCAGGCTTATTTAGATAAATTAAACGCCGCCCTAGAGTCTTACCCAGAGTTACAAGCTAAAACCGCCGAGCAGTTATTGATTGAACTTGAGAGTTTGCCCGAGGTGGTAAAAATGGCGGTTAAAAATCACGGTGGCGGCCATGTTAATCACTCTATGTTTTGGTTGTGGCTTACGCCAACGGGGAGTGAGGCCAATAAAATGTCGGCAACTTTGGAGACGGCGTTAACTAATACCTTTGGTGGTGTGGAAGAATTTAAAAATAAGTTTAAAGAGGCGGGCCTCGCTCGTTTTGGCTCGGGTTGGGTCTGGCTGGTAAAAAATACTGCTAATCAATTAGAGATAGTAACCACTAGTAATCAAGACTCGCCGTTATCGGTGGGACAAACTCCAATTTTAGGTGTGGATGTATGGGAGCACGCTTATTATTTAAAGTATCAAAACAAACGCGGTGATTACCTAGACGGCTTGTGGAGTATTATTAATTGGCAAAAAGTGGCTGAACTTGCTAAGCTATAAATAAATGGAAGATCTAAATAACAGCCAAATTGTTTTACTAGCCATCTTGGTTAGTTTTATTACCTCTATTACCACCGGCGTTTTGACTGTTTCGCTTGTTAATAATGATGAGCCGCAAACAGTAACCCAAACTATTAATCGAGTAGTGGAGAGAACTATTGAGAAGGTGGTCCCAGGTGAGACTAAAACCGTAGTTAAAGAAGTGCCAGTAGTGGTGACTGAAGAGGAGTTAATTGTAAAGGTGGTAAATAACGCCTCACCAAATGTGGGCACCTTAACTTATGAGGCCGACAACTCGGGTAAGGTACTTGGGTTAGGTTGGATCTTAGACGGAGCTAATTATGTGGTGACTAGCGGAGACCTTTTACCTGGTGGTGATGATAAAAACAGTGGGCCGTATGACTTAACCCTAGAGGACAGTACTAAAGTTGTTACCCAATTGGCTGGTTTATCGGCTGATAAAAAAATTGCTATTTTGAAAGTAACACGAGTTGATGCTCCAACTGGCGCTAAAAATGTAATTACTAATTTATTAAACGGTGGTTTGAAGGGGGTTAAACTCTCTACCGCTGATTTATCGGTTGGCCAAACCGTAATTGGCTTAGGAACGGCCGCTACTGACGGCTCGCCGGTAGCGGTGGGCATCGTGTCCTCCTTAACAAGAGAGGATAACAGCACTAGTACCTTAATGATTAAAACCAATGCCTCTAATAAAGATAACTTAGGTGGACCACTCTTTTTGGTCCAAGGCGAGGCCGCGGCCTTAAACATTGCTCCGGGCCAAGCTGTGCCAGCTAGACTAATTAAAGCTGTAATTGACTCTATAAAATAATATTGTAGAATAAGGGAATGTTACCTTTTCAAAACTTTACTTCCAAGGCTCGGGAAGCAATTAAACGGGCCCATGAATTAGCTTTAGAGCGTGGCCAAAATCAGGTTAACCCCCTGCACTTGTTGGCCGCTTTACTCCTGCAAGAGGAGAGCCCCGTCATCTCGATTATTGATAAAATGGAGGTAGATACGGTAATGCTGACTGATTATTTGTTAGACACTTTGGAGGGTGAGGCTGGTGCCACTGTGGCGGCGCCTTCGTATCAAATTTACTTAACGCCCGAGTTGGTGCGTGTGTTTGATACCGCTGGTAAATTGGCCGGCAGTATGCAAGACGAGTTTGTCTCAACCGAGCACTTACTCTTAGCCTTGTTGGAGATCCCATCACCGGCTAAAGAGATTTTAAATCGCTTCCGCGTTCAACCGGAGGAGATTAATCGGATTTTGGCTGAACTCCGCTTAGGTAAAATTAAAAATCTCGACAATGAGAAAAAGTTTAAAGCGATTGAGAAGTATACTAAAAACTTAACCGAGCTAGCACGACGCGATAAACTTGATCCGGTAATTGGCCGTGATCAAGAGATCCGTCGAGTAATGGAGATCCTCTCACGTCGGACTAAAAATAATCCGGTTTTAATTGGTGAGGCGGGGACGGGTAAAACGGCAATTGTGGAAGGTCTGGCCATACGGATTGCGCGCGGTGATGTACCAGAGAGTTTGCGCGGTAAAGAACTGGTCTCTTTAGACTTGGGCTTTTTATTGGCGGGGACTAAATATCGCGGTGAGTTTGAAGAGCGCTTAAAAAATATTATTAAAGAGATTGAAAAATCGGAGGGCAAAATTATTTTGTTTATTGATGAGATCCACACGATTGTAGGTGCTGGCGCCGCCGAGGGTGCGATTGACGCCTCTAATATGTTAAAGCCGGCGTTGGCGCGTGGTGAGCTTAGGGCGATTGGGGCAACGACGATTAAAGAATATCAAAAACATATTGAGAAGGATCAAGCTTTAACGCGCCGCTTCCAACCAGTGACGGTGGAGGAGCCAAGCGTGGAGGATGCCGTCACTATTTTGCGTGGCTTAAAAGATAAATACGAGTTGCATCATGGCGTGCATATTACCGATGGTGCCTTGGTGGCGGCAGTACAATTATCATCGCGTTATATTACTGACCGCTTTTTACCCGATAAGGCGATTGATTTAATTGATGAGGCGGCTTCGTCTTTACGCTTGGAGTTAGAGAACAAGCCGGCCAGTCTTGAGGATGCCGAGCGACGCTTAACTCGTTTAGAGGTAGAGAAGGAGGCTCTTAAAAAAGATGCCGAGAGTCGCGAGTCTAAAAATCGAATTAAAGAAATTGAAAAAGAAATTAGCGATTTGAAAGAAAAAACTGGCGAGTTGGAGTTGAAGTGGAAGAATGAAAAGAAGATTATTAGCGAGATTAGGGAGATTAAAGAGCAGTTGGAGCACTTGCGCTTGGAGGCTAATAACGCCGAGATGCGGAGTGACTTAACCCGCGCCGCCGAGTTGCGCTACGGCGAGATCCCAACGCTAGAGAAAGAGCTTAAGGCTAAAGACGTACGCTTAAAGCGCTTGCAGGCGGCGCGTCAAATCTTAAAAGAAGATGTCACGGCCGAGGAGATTGCCCGAGTGGTCTCGCGTTGGACTGGCGTGCCGGTAATGAAAATGCTCGAGGCCGAGGCCTCTCGCTTGGCTAGGATGGAGCAAGAGTTGGGCAGTAAGGTTAAGGGTCAAGCCGAGGCGATTAAAAAGATCGCCGAGGCGGTGCGCCGCTCGCGAGCTGGCATTGCTGATCCTAATAGACCAATTGGCTCATTTATCTTCCTCGGTCCAACTGGTGTAGGTAAAACCGAGTTGGCTAAAGTGCTTGCTCAATTTATGTTTAATGATGACAAGGCGCTGATCCGCGTGGATATGAGTGAGTATATGGAGCGCCACGCGGTGTCTAAACTTATTGGCTCGCCACCGGGTTATGTGGGTTA
>CAYVQX010000024.1:0-6915 GCA_964453715.1 uncultured Candidatus Saccharibacteria bacterium
GTTGGCACGTCGGTAGCTGAGGCCTTAATACTAAATGGATACAAACTGCTGGTCCTAACTGTTTGAGGCTTATCTACTGAGTAAATCCAAATTGAGTAAGTGTCAGCTGGCACTACTCCTACATCAGCGGTTGGTGTCCAGTCATAGTAACCCTGTGTAGCTGGGACAACAGCGATGGTGCCAGAGATACCATTAGTAATTGGCTCACGCCACTCAATTTTAACATTGCCAAAGTTTGAGCTAGCCTGCCACTTAATCCTAATTGGTGAGCCCATGTAATAAAATTCATGGCCATTAGGATTAATGATTTGAAGAGTTGGATCAACCTTACCAGTAACTGCACTTGAGGCACTATTACTTACCCCCACACCAGTAGCAGTACTATTGGATACTCCCGCTGCTGACACCGAGCTAGCTAAAGCTAGAGCTAGGGCTAAAATTAAATATTTTTTCATGATCTTTTAATTACTAATAATTAGCGTAAACGGAGTAAACCGTTAAGCTGCTCAATTAAACCCTGCAAAGTGGCAGCAGTGGCGGCCATTTGCAACTTACTAGCGTCGCTAACTTTACCATTGCTAGTAGCGGGAACAATCTTAATGTTTTTATTACCACGATCACAATCCCCCAAACCAATAGGGCAGATCCTAATGCGATACTTACCAGTAATTGAGGTACCGTTAGCCAACTTACCAATTACCCAAGTATAAGAACCGGTGTTAGGCACATTGTAAGCCACGTCTTGGATTAAGTTAGTAACTGGATCAACTAGTCTAATGTTAACCGCGCTAGCACCACCATTATCTTTAGTTGGAGTAGAGCTCCATAAGATAGTCTTGCTTGTGCCGGCTACCCACTCCTCTACGCTGTCAGCGGCTGGGGTCAAAACATTAATCACGGTAGCTACTGGAGTGGTAATTGGAGCAGCTAAAACAGTGAAGTTAACGGCATTAGAAATACCGTTATCGTTGGTAACTTTAATGGCATAAGAACCGACCGATAAATCTGGTACCTTAATGGTAATTTGACCATTAGTAGCGCTCGAGCTAGCTACATTAGTGCCGGCAAAACTTACCTGATTGTTGTAAGCGGTAAAGTTGAGGCCATTAATAACCAAGCTGGTGCCAGTAGCCGCCGAGTAAGTACTCAAGCTATTAATAAACGGCGCATAAGTTGCAGTATCTGGGGAAGGAACAACAATATTAACCACTTGCGCGCTATTAACTGTTTGACCGCCAGAAGTTAAGCTCAAAACCAAGCGATAACTACCCGAGGCCATAGTACCAGGGACTTTAATTGTCTCGGTGCCATCATTAAGACTGCTGCCTACCAGTGTAGAACCAACTAAAGTTAGAGTATTACCGATAGGAGTTAACCTAATCTCAACTTGATCAGAACTTAAAGCATTGGTAGAGCTCCAAGTAATAGTGTTTTGAGACGAGGTAGCCCAAATTTGATTAACCGATGGGGAAAGTAGGGTGACAGTAGGAGCTAAAGGACTCTGGATACGGAAATACCAGTCTAAAGTGCCTACACCAATTACCTGCACAGCCAAGTGATAACGGCCTGGGCTTAACGGATGAGCAACCACATCATGAGTTAAACTCCAATTATAAGGTAAGGTAATTGATGATGCTGCCTGAGTACAATCAGTATTGGCAGCAGAGTCATAAATAGCAACACTGCCGTCATCTTGATAAATCTTATAGCTAACCTGACAGCCACTTGGGAAGGTTAAAATATTACTGGAACTGTTCTCCTTAGCTAAAGCAGAAACGGAGAAGCTAATGTTGGTAGCTAGAGGATAATGAGCCTTAAGACCATTCAAGGAGATCTTGGCTTTAGCAGTGGTAACTACTGGAGGATTAGTGCTGGTGCCGTCATCACCGCCACCTTGAGCCTCTTGGCGAGCCTTAATTAAGGCATAAAGATTGTTAATAATTATCCAAAGTTGATTTATGCGTAAACGCAACTGTTGGATATCGGCTACTGCCCCATTGTTGCCGGGGTTGTTGGTAAGCACCGTAGTATAAATTGACGGTTGAGTACCATTATTAATAAGTAATGGAATATTAGTATCGGCTAAAGCCACTCCTGTAAAAGATAGGGCGACTGCCAACAAAACTCCACCAATGATAAATTTTTTCATACTTAAAAACTTAATAATAATTAATAATAAAAACTAAAACCAACTAAACTGTCTGCCTTTTATTATAACATGACTACCTGGCCAAAAACACGGGGATTTTAACACTCGCGCTTTGGCCACTTACTAGGCCAACTTTAACATAATCACTAGAACTGTAGCCGGGATAATTAACCACAGCATAATAAGTGCCCGGATCAAGATTGGTAAAGGTGGCCACACCATTAATTGCCACCTGAGTAGCTATTAATTTGGACTCCTTATCACTGTTATAAAGCATTACGGTGGCTTTGCTTAGAGGGAACTCACACGGTGCCCTAAAGCATTGGATCGCACCATTTAACGCGGTGACATTAAGGGTGGCTTTAAGGGTGGGGGTAGATGAAGGATCAAAAGTGAAATAATTATCGCTTAAATCTTTTATTGAGGTGTCGCTATTGTCAATAACTTCAACTTTATATCTACATATATTACCCTTACTTAAGGCGTTAAGATCTGAACCAAACAACATGGTAGAGCCATTACTATTACTTTGATTACTGAATATCTTTACATAACCTTGGCCACACTGGGGCATACTTGGATCAGGATATAGATATATATTAGAATTAGACATCTTTAGATTATCGCTTGATGTCCATTTTATATATAATTTATCAGGGCTATTTTTTACAATCTCTCCCCCGTTGGGTGAGGTAACAATAATAGAAGACTGGGAACTTTGGTAAGAAGTCTTTTCGGCTTTTAAGATTCCGTTTACTAAAGTAACTCGATAATAATTAGTTTTTGATCCAAAATTATCAGTCCCAGTGACAGTGATTAAGCCGTCGGACCCAATCTTCATCACATCAATATTCTGCGCTGCTCCAGAAACGGCACTATCAGGCAAACTAACCATTAAAACTGTATTGTTGACCAGTTTAAAGGCTACTATCTCCTTCCCACAA
This sequence comes from uncultured Candidatus Saccharibacteria bacterium, assembly GCA_964453715.1. GTDB lineage: Bacteria > Patescibacteriota > Minisyncoccia > Phycocordibacterales > XYD1-FULL-46-19 > JAGORB01. The sequence goes on from CAYVQX010000024.1 coordinate 3,094, forward strand.
GAAGCTCCGCAGTTAGTTTGGACCGCAATAGCCTCTTGCCCACTATCGTTATCTAATTGACCGAAAATAATACCACTAAGATCACTACTACTATATTGCCCCACCTGCTTCTTCCCATTTACAAAACCATTACTGTTCAAGATTTTATCAGCTGTTAATTGATTGGAGGAAGTAGTGGTAGAACCATTTTGTTGTTGGAGCTGGAGTTGGAGCTTGGCAATGAGGAAGTTGAGTTGAGCTTGGAGTGAGGCGATAATGGCGTGGAGTTGAGCCACATTTAAGCTCTCCGCCCGAGTGGCCACTGGTGCCGCCAGCACCAGGATGAGGGCTAAGCCAATGGCGAGTAAATATTTTTTCATACGTTTACTAATGAGGAATGTTAAACCATTTTATGGCTAAATAATTTAACGGATTGGCGTTGTGGTAGAGGTAGAAACCGGGGGTTGGATACTAAAATAGTTGTCACTATAATCGATGTAACCATTATGATAGCCACTTATTACAGCCTTATATCTACCTAGGGGTAGGTTTACATTCCGTACTGTCCAAGATATATGACCAGGAGCGGCATCAATACCTCCAACTGAATTAAATGTTCCATATCTAGCGCCTGTATCTATATTGTCTAAATTAATGATAATTTTATCATCTCCAACTACGTTCCATTGAAAATCGTAAGTATTACCAACTTGCCACGCTTCTCCCCCATTAGGTGAAACAACGGTGACGGAGGGAGTAGTAGTTGATTTAATGACGGTTATATAATTATCACTTTTGTCACATGTGAGTTTGGGCCCACAAATCTCGATCTTAAACATCTTTCCCGATGGTATATTAAGATTGTCTAATTTCTTGCCATCAAAGTAGGCCGCTTGCTTGTCAGTAGCTTGACCAACAATCGGCCATTGTCCTAAGTAGGCAGAAGAAAGATCATAGGCATGGCTACTTGATTCATCTGACAAATTAATATAGTGGACGTCTCCAATTACCGGCTTAAAAGTAACGACAAAATTACCATTTAGATTAATGGTTTCTCCACCATTTGGGTAAAGAATTGTGGGTATGGATTTCACCGTCACCCAAGCATTATTGCTGTTGCCATAAGTAGGGTGGGACATGTAAACCCTATAAACACCTGGGGTTATTTTGGCGCTAAAGGTGATTTGACCATCATCCTGACTTATAATCTGGCTCACCGATTGAGGGAAGCCGCTAGTCTCAACCATTGGTTTTGCTCCTGTTAATCTAATACCTTTTAAGGCAATCACCCCGCCCTGATCTACATCTAAAGCCGTCGTGTAAAGATAAGGCGACTTCTCTCCGACAATAGTAATAGTATTGGCTTTGGCGTTGGAGACTGGGAATGGTTTGTAATAAAACCAATCGTTATTATCTACCGTAGTGAAGTAGATCCAATCTAACTTACCACTATAAACACCGCCAAACATTTGAGCCGGCTCGTAGACTTGCCTAATGGTAAAGCGGATAGTCTTACCGGCAGGGATTACATAACAAGTTTGACCCCAATTACAGGTCACTACTGAGACCGGATCAAGACTTTTATTCTCAACTAAACGAGGGTAGGCATACTGACCAAGAGAGTTTTTAATTGACATTAAAGCCCAATTAACTGGGATAAAAATTTTACCCCCTTGAGCAGTAATAGAGTACTCGGCCTTGGCCACAAGATTATTCTCTCCACCAGCCGCCCCAAACTTAAGCTCAAAGTTGGGCCAAGTGGTGACATTAATAATTGGTTGCACCGAGCTAGTGCCGGCCGAGACACCGCCAGCCTTAGGTTTACTTAAATCACTAGAGGCACTGGCCGCTACCGCGCCGAGTTGTTTATTATTGCCAGCTAAATTGCCGGTAGAGTTGGAGATGGCGTAGATACCACCCACAATGAGTAATGCGGCAACACCCAGCCCTAACCACTTTGGCGTCTGGCCCATCTTCATTTTTTTCTTCATAAAATTGGCTACTTAATTTATTAATTTTTATTAATCTAAGCTATTTTGTAATTATACCGTAGGGGGGGGTAAAAGCCTATAAATTTTATCCCCATTAGGTTTTTGGTTAAATTGTGTTAGAGTAGGCCCGATGAAGCGCGCTTTCCAAATTTTAACTTACATTCTGGCGGCAATTGGTCTCTTTTTTATCTTGGGTTACATGGCTGTTTACTTTGGCCTAACCAACACTCCCGGCGGAGCTGACTTAGGCCGACGCTTTAGATTAGAGCCCAGCCAAATTGGTCAGACTAAACAACTAGGCTGGAACGAGGGTGAGGAGTGGAGCACCCTTAAAGGCGCGGTAGAGAAGGATGCCAAGGTTATTAATCAGGCCTCTCAAGTGGCTGGCATTGACCCTAGACTCTTAACCTCTTGTTTAGTAGTAGAGCAATTGCGCCTTTTCTACTCCGAGCGAGAGGTGTTTAAACAAGTCTTCTCACCCCTCGTCATCCTCGGCACTCAAAGCCAATTCTCTTGGGGCGTAATGGGGATGAAGCCAGAGACAGCCAAGTTAGTTGAGCAATATCTTAAAGATCCCGCCTCGCCTTACTACTTAGGTACTCGTTATGAGCACTTACTCGACTTTACTACCAATAACCCAGACGAGGAGCGCTTTACTCGCCTAGTAGACGAGCACGACCATTATTGGTCTTACTTATACTCCGCCATTTATCTAAAACAACTCCAAACGGCTTGGTCTAAAGCTGGTTACTCTATAAATAATAATATTGGCGTTACGGCTACCCTTTTTAACATTGGTTTTAATAAATCAGAACCCAAAAAAGACCCTCAAGTAGGCGGGGCCATTATTACTATTAACAACGCTGACTACACTTTTGGCAATTTAGCCGCCCAGTTTTATTACTCTGGCGAGCTCTTAAACGACTTCCCTATCTCTAATTACTCTGGCTTGTAAACCGAGTCGGTAACCTTAAGTGACCCAGTCTGCGTTTTAGTTGGATCATAAAACTCAACGGTAAATTGATAGCTACCAGCGGCCATATAATCTAGTGGGTAAGAAAATTGTCCTGAGGTGCGAGTTACTGGGAGCTTATCTTTAACAACCCGGTTAAAAATACCCGGCCCATACACACTTACTTTACCCAGCCAGTGACTAGGTACATTAACCAGGTCCCAAGATAAATCAGCGGCTAAGGTAACATCATTAAAATTGGCCCTAAGTAATAAATTAGGATTAGCCACTAAATTAATTTTTTGGCTAGCACTTACCGTTTGACCGTTGGCAGGATTGGTAAAGGTAAGAATTAAATTAGCTAAACCCAAATTAGGAGTACCCGGCAAAGTAAAAATATAACTATTATTAGCACTACTAACTGGAGAAGAACTGTTTTTTGACTCGTAAATAACCACCCCAGCGGCGTCTTTTAACACTAACTCTCCTACCCAAGAGGCTGGAATATTATTTTTAACCCATTGAGTTTTAAGCGAGTAACCAACAACATAATCTCGCTGTGAGGCTGGCAACTTAAGTGAGACACTACCAACACCAGCTGTAGCGCCAACACTGCCCAATTGAGTTAAGTTAACTAAACCCTCAAACGGTCTGGCTGGTAAAAAGCCAGCCGCATAAACAATAAGTGAGGAGACAAGACCAAGCCAAACTAAGTACATTGGCACTGGTAAACCTTTTTTATTGCGAGAGTTACGAGCCATATGTAAATATTGTAACAGATTGCCGGGTTAAGTTAAGCAGAGTATAGTGGACAAAGTAAAAATGCACGCGTAGCTCAGTTGGTTAGAGCACGGAGCTTATACCTCCGCGGTCCTTGGTTCGAGTCCAAGCGCGTGCACA
>CAYVQX010000025.1:0-5213 GCA_964453715.1 uncultured Candidatus Saccharibacteria bacterium
ATCTCAACCCATTTCTCGCCCTTTTTAATCTCAATCTCGGTGGAGGGGTGAGTATAGGGGAAGGTCTCCTCATGGAAGCGGTACTCAATATTATTGCCGAAGACTGATTTAACCACGCTGGCTTCAACATTTTGTAAATCTTCTAAGGTTAAAGTTTTTTTACTTTTAGGGGTTAAATAAAGAGCGTCAATTTGGTGGAAGACGTTCATATGAGTGCGATCAATCTCATCTTTGCGATAAACCTTACCGTAACAAAAAACACCAATGTCCTCATTGTTTTTAACTCGCTCTTTAACCTCGGGTAAGTTGAGGTAGTAATACCACATAACCGTGGTATGGGGGCGGAGAATATTATTATCATCCACAAAGTAGGTGTCAGATTTAGAGCGAGCCGGATGATCAGGCTTAAAATTAAAAAGGTCAAAGGTGATGGCGGTGGAGTTGATCTCGGGCACCTCAATAGTATCGAAGGCGCTAAACTCGGGCAGGCCGGTGATGCGTTTAATTAACTCCTTAATTGGGCCCTCAGTGCGGGTTAAGTCGGGCATCGCGAGGAAGCGCTCCATGCGCCTCGCCTCGCTATCAGTGCGGCTATTTAAGAGGTTTTTAAGTCGCTGCTCCTCGTCCTTATTGGTCACAATCTCCATAGGGTTTTATCTAAATAAGGTAACATTTTAAGGCTAATTTGCAACTGGCAAAATGAGGTCCAATATGCTAAATTAAATCATTAAGTTACTTTACTTATTTATATGAATTTCCCCATAACTAAAAAAGACGAAGTAAAAGAGATTATTCATGGATATGGGGTCCTTGACCCTTATCGTTGGTTGGAAGATTGGTCTAATCCGGCAGTCAAAAAATGGTCTGATGAGCAAAATAGTTTTTTGATGGATAATATTGATTTAGATAAAAAGGAAATTTTTACTAGAGAGCTAATTAAAAATTTTGAAGTTACAAACTTTTCTAACTATTTTCCTTGCCGGGGTAAATATTTTTATACTGAGCGCAAACCTGGCGAAAATCAGTTTGTGCTTTATGTTAAAAATGGTTTAGACGGTAACCCCATTGAGTTAATAAACCCAAATAAATTAAGTCTAGATGGTACCGTTACCCTAGATTTTTATTATCCATCTCGTTCCGGTAAATATTTGGTGTACGGGTTATCTAATGGGGGAGATGAAATGGCTACTCTTTATGTTAAAAATGTTGAAACTGGGCAAGATCTAAGTGATAAAATTGAGCGTTGCCGTTACTCTAAAGTGTCCTGGTTGCCAGATGATTCAGGTTTCTTTTATACTCGTAATCCTCGCACCGGTGAGGTAGTAAAAAATGAAGAACATCTACACACCAAGGTTTTTTTACATAAATTAGAAAATGACCCAAATGAAGATGAGTTTATTTTTGGTGAAAATCGTGATGACATGATTACTATATCTCTTTCTCTTGATGGGAAATATTTAGCTATTAATGTAGCCCAAACTTGGGTTGCTAATGATGTTTTAATTTATGATACTGTTTCTAAAGAAATAAAGCCTTTAGTCGTTGATAAGAATGCTATGTTTGATTTAAGTTTTGGCGAAGAAAAGGCTTTTATTACTACTAATTATAAAAATAATAATTCTGGAGTTTATTCTACTCATTTGGATGATCTTCTTAGGCCTATAGAAGAATGGGAAGAAATCATTACCCCAAATGAATATAAGTTAGAGTATATTAGAATCACTAAAGATTTTCTAATAGGAGTTTATTTAGAAGATGCTGTCAAAAAAGCTAAGATATTTGAGTTCTCAGGTAAGTTTGTTAGTAAAATAGGGTCTGATTTATATGCAAATTTTGGAGGTTTAAATACTAATCGTGAGAGTCGAGAGTTTTTCTATAGCCTAGATTCTTTTGTCTATCCTAAAATTGCTTATCATTTTGATCCTTTAAATAATCAATCAGTCGAGTATCGGCGTACAGATAATCCACTTAATCCTGATGACTATATAGTTAAACAAGAGTGGTTTAACTCTAAAGATGAGGTTAAGGTGCCAATGTTTATTTTTCACAAAAAAGATATTGTTTTAAACGGTAACAACCCAACCATTTTGCGAGGATATGGTGGTTTTGGAAATAATGAAACACCAAATTTTATGAGAGTATGGGCTCCTTGGTTAGAGAAGGGGGGAATTTTTGCTGTCGCAAATATTCGTGGTGGCGGTGAGTTTGGAGAGAGATGGCATATCGATGGTATTAAAGATAAGAAACAAAACAGCTTTAATGATTTTATAGCAGCGGCCGAGCATTTAATTAAAAATAAATATACTAACGAAAATAACCTGGGCATCTTAGGTGGAAGTAATGGCGGGTTATTAGTCAGTGTGGTGGCTATTCAGCGACCAGATTTGTTTAAAGCTGTTTGTTCTAGAGTTCCACTTACTGACATGGTGCGCTTTCCTTTGTTTGGGATTGCTTCTAGGTGGATTCATGAATATGGAGATCCTAAATTGAAGGAAGATTTAGAAAAAATTTTAACTTGGAGCCCTTATCATAATTTAAAAGAAGATATTGAATACCCAGCCTTTTTATTTACTACAGCGGATAAAGATACTCGGGTTGATCCACTTCATGCCCGTAAAATGGCAGCTTTGTTGCAAACCGCAAACAAAGTTAACCCAATTTTTCTTTTTACTGAATTTGAAGCGGGTCATGGTCCAGGTAAGCCTATAAGTAAAATAGTTGAATCTCAAGCTATAATCTTAACTTTTTTTGCCGATCAATTAGGGTTAGATTGTAAAATTTAAAAGGCTTTATTTTACTCTCCCAATATGCTAAAATGGGGGTATAAATTATGGCTAAAGAAGCTGATAAATCCCGTAAATACGGGGCTGATGACATCGTTGTTTTAGAGGGTTTAGACCCGGTGCGTAAGCGCCCTGGCATGTACATTGGCTCCACGGGCCCAGACGGCCTCCATCACCTCTTGGTGGAGATTTTTGATAACTCGCGTGACGAGGCCATGAACGGCTACGCCGATGAAATTGAGGTAGCACTCTTGCCCGATGGCGTAGTGCGAGTGGTAGATAACGGTACCGGTATCCCGGTAGAGGTCCATAAAAAAACTAAAGTCTCTACTTTAGAGACGGTTATGACTGTGCTCCACGCCGGCGGTAAGTTTGAGGGTGATGGTTATAAAATCTCTGGTGGTTTACACGGTGTGGGCGCCTCGGTAGTTAACGCCCTCTCCACTTGGCTTAAGGCCGAGGTTCATCGTGATGGCGGCCATCATGTGCAAGAGTATGCCCAAGGTAAAAAGAAGTATGCGGTTAAAAAGTTGGGCGCGTCTAAACTCCACGGTACCATTATTAGCTGGCAGGCCGACCCCACCATTTTTTCTGAGACCGAGTATGATTGGAATCGGGTGATCGCTCACCTCCGCGGTCAAGCTTATTTGGTTAAAAAGTTACGCTTACGAGTAATTGACGCTCGAGAATATGCGGGCAAACTTAATTTAGATAAAACTTTTTTCTTAAACGAGTTGGCCTTGCCGGTACCATCACAAACCTTTTATTTTGAGGGTGGTCTTTTATCGTTAATTAAATTTTATAATCAGCGGGCTAAGCCAATCCAAAAAAATATTTTTTATGTGGAGAAGGAGGTCTCTCCAGATAATGGCAATGGCAAGCAGGTAGATGTGGAGATTGCTCTCCAGTATATTGATGACATTGACTCTAAAGAGATTAGTTATGTTAACAATACCATTACACCGGAGGGTGGTATGCATGTTACTGGCTTCCGCACGGCACTTACTCGGACTCTTAATGATTACGCGCGTAAAACTGGTTTAGTTAAAGATAAGGATGAGAACTTTACCGGTGACGACGTGCGCGAGGGTATGGTGGCGGTAGTCTCGGTAAAGTTGCGTGATCCGCAATTTGAGGGTCAAACTAAAGCTAAGCTTGGTAGCGTAGAGGCGCGCAGCGCCGTGGACTCGGTGTTTGGTGAGACCTTTGCCGCCTTTTTGGAGGAAAATCCCGACGATGCTAAATCAATTATTAACAAGGTTATTTTAGCGCTCCGCGCACGCAAGGCGGCTAAAGCCGCTAAAGACTCGGTGCTCCGTAAGGGCGCTTTAGAGGGTATGACCTTGCCTGGTAAGTTAGCCGATTGCCAAACTAAAGATGCTAGTGAGTCAGAGTTGTTTGTGGTTGAGGGAGACTCGGCCGGTGGTACGGCTAAAACTGGTCGCGACAGGCGGACTCAAGCGGTGTTGCCTCTACGCGGTAAAATTTTAAACATTGAGCGCGCGCGTTTAGATCGGATGCTAGCCTCCGAGCAAATTAAAAACTTGGTTATTGCTTTGGGGGCGGCAATTGGCGACACCTTTGATATTAATAAACTCCGTTATCATAAGATTATTTTAGCGTCTGATGCCGACGTTGACGGTGCTCACATTAGGACCTTACTCCTTACTCTTTTTTATCGTTATTATCGAGAGTTAATAGATGCTGGTCACTTATATATTGCTCAACCACCACTTTATAAATTGAAGAAGGGTAAAGAGTTGCACTACGCTTACTCTGATCAAGAACGCGATAAATTAATTAAAGATTTAGGCGGCGAGGTAGAACAGCCGGCTGAGACTACCGATGAGCCAACTGTTGATGAAGAGGCCGATGAGGTGGAGGTAAAGGCTAAAAAGGCGAGCAAGATCTCTATCCAACGTTACAAAGGTTTGGGCGAGATGAACTCGGAGGAGTTGTGGGAGACAACCATGGATCCAGCTCGTCGGATTTTAAAACAGGTAACTATTGATGAGGCAGCGATGGCTGATCAAACTTTTGACATTTTAATGGGTAATGATGTTGAACCTAGAAAGATATTTATTCAGACACACGCCAAACTTGCCAACTTGGATATTTAAGACAAGTGTGATAAATCTAAGGGTAGAAGTAGGAACTTGTAATTAAAAACACAATCCGGCTTAAGCCGGGGGAGGGTAGGAGCGTGAAGAAGCAAACTGGTTTTACCTTGATTGAGTTGTTGGTGGTAATTGGGATCATTGCCATTTTAGGCGCTATCCTTTTACCAGCACTTTCTCGCGCGCGCGAAGCCGCGCGCCGAGTGAGTTGTCAAAATAATCTCAAACAAATCGGCATCATCTTTAAGATGTACGAGTCCGAGAGCAAGGGCGGTGTTTGGCCACCGGTGTGTCAGAGTGATGCTTATCCAGG
>CAYVQX010000025.1:5313-6582 GCA_964453715.1 uncultured Candidatus Saccharibacteria bacterium
TTTAATTTCAGACTGTAATTTTGAGATAAGATCTTCAAGTGAGAGCTCTTGTTTATCGCCGGCACGAGATTCAATAGTTAAATTGCCGGAGTCTTGCTCTTTATTGCCAATTACTAAGTAGTAAGGTAACTTCTCAGTTTTAACATTTCTAATCCTTTTACCTAAAGTCTCATCAGCGTCATAAAACTTAACTCGCAAACCGGCTTGGCGTAAAGTCGCTTCAACTTTTTTAGCATACTCCTCATGAGCGGCCGCTACCGGCAAGATACCAATCTGTACTGGCGAGAGCCAAGTAGGGAAGGCGCCCTCATAATGCTCAATTAAAAAGGCCATAATCCGCTCAATGGCCCCAATAGAGGAGCGATGTATAACCACTGCCTCTTGCTCGGCGTTATCTTTATTTATATAAGTTAATTTAAAGCGCTTAGGCATGACAAAGTCGTATTGCACGGTGAAGGCGGTATTCTCTTGGCCGCGCTTATCCTTCATTTGGATATCAATTTTGGGGCCATAAAAAGCGGCCTCGTCCTCGGCTTCATAAAACTTAACATCCTGATTTTTTAAAATATCGCGCAATACACCCTCGGCCTCGTCCCAAGCCTTATCATCTTTAAAATATTTTTTATCATCAGCCCGATTGCCTAGCGATAAGCGATACCAAAAGTCCTCACCCTTTTTGAGGCCAAAGACGCCGGCTACATATTGGATTAAGTCTAAAGCTTGTAAAATCTCTTGCTTAGCTTGGTCTTTATCGGCACAAATAATGTGGGAGTCGGCAAGGCAGAAGGAGCGCACGCGTACTAAGCCAATAAGGTTGCCGGAGTGCTCGTAGCGATAAAGCTTGGCCAGCTCGGCAATCCGCATTGGGAGCTCGCGATAACTGCGGGGGCGCGATAAGTAGAGCTCAAAGTGGTGTGGGCAGGTCATTGGTCGGAGCATAAACTTCTCGTCATCAATCTCAATGGGCGCGTACATTGTGTCTTTATAGTAAGGGTAGTGACCCGACTTCTCATAAAGCTCGAGTTTAGCAATATCGGGCGTAATAACGTGCTGGTAGCCACGCTTAATCTCCTCCTCCACAATAAACTTCTCTAGCTCGCGACGAATAGCCGCACCGCGCTCGGTGTAAAGGGGGAGGCCTTTACCCACAGTTTCGGAGAAGACAAAGAGGTCTAAATCTTTACCAATCTTCCGATGGTCATTATGGTCTAACTCGTCCATGATTTTATGATTGTAACATAACCCCCAATTTCCTCTATACTTGACTTT
>CAYVQX010000026.1:0-1258 GCA_964453715.1 uncultured Candidatus Saccharibacteria bacterium
GGGCCATGACTTTAAACAAATGGCTTTTTTATACAATTATTGCCGGTCTCTTTGTTTTACCTGTTGCTCCACTTATCGTTTCTTCTAGCTTCCTTTTCCCTTTTATTACTGGTAAGGCCTTCTTCTTTCGCTTAATCACTTCTGTTATTTTTGCGGCTTGGCTTTTACTTGCTTTGCGCGAGCCAGATTATCGTCCCCGTCGGACACCAATTAATTATGCTTTGGGAGCCTTTGGTGTTGTTGTTATCCTAGCCACAATTTTTAGCGTTGATCCGCTAAAAAGCTTTTGGTCTAACTTTGAGCGTATGGATGGCCTATTAAGCTATCTTCATTTAATTGCTTTTTATTTTGTTATTTCCTCCACTCTTAAATCAAGTAAGATTTGGCGTTATTTACTACAAACTTCAGTTGCGGTAAGTGTAGTTATCTCTGGTTGGGGCTTGGTTCAGTTGGCAGGTTGGGCCACTATTAATCAAGGCGGCGTCCGTTTAGATGCTACTTTGGGTAATGCTACCTACTTGGCCGTTTATCTTTTGATCCATTTGTTTATTGTATCTTGGCTTTGGATCACTAAGCCAGCTAAGGCTAAATGGCAAAATTATTTATATGGTGCCATTGTTTTGTTAGAGCTATTTATTCTTTATCACACCGCTACCCGTGGTGCGATCTTGGGTCTTTTGGTGGGTGCAGTATTGGCCGCACTTATTGTGGCTTGGCGGAGTACTGGTAAAACTCGTCGATTAGCTTTAACTCCAATTATTGCTGTCATTGTTTTGGCTGTTGGTTTTTTGGCAATTAAAAACACCAGTTTGGTCCAAAATAGTCCGGTCCTTTCTCGCTTCGCCAACATTTCTTGGACAGAAACAACAACTCAATCACGTTTAATTATTTGGCAGATGAGCTTACAGGGCTTTAAAGAGCATCCAATCTTAGGTTGGGGGCCCGAGAATTACAATTTAGTCTTTAATAAATATTATAATCCTGCTTTATTCCGTAATGAGCCTTGGTTTGACCGCTCTCATGACGTATTCTTTGATTGGCTGATTAATGCTGGTTTACTGGGCCTCTTAAGCTATTTGGCTATCTTTGGTACTGCTTTCTGGGCTTTGTGGCGAGAGCTTAAAAATAAAAACAATTTAGCCTTAGCTTCAATTTTTGCCGGCTTCTTAGTGGCTTACTTTATCCACAATGTTTTTGTGTTTGATAACCTCATTAGTTACTTAGGATTCTTTACTTTATTAGCCTTTATTAACTACAC
>CAYVQX010000026.1:1358-6520 GCA_964453715.1 uncultured Candidatus Saccharibacteria bacterium
CAATTTTTACAAGCTGCTTTTCAAGCTTATTCTGACAGTAATTTATCGACTCAGTCTAGACAAAATTTTGTTAATGCCGCTATCCGTCAAATGCAACAACAGGTTGCTGATACTCCACTAGATGCCCGACCACCATTTTTCCTCGGTAATTTTTTAAACGCCTTCGGCGCTTATAAAGAGGCTTTACCATTTTTGGAGCAGGCGGCCAAGCTCTCGCCAGCTAAAAATAGTATTTTGTTTGAGTTGGGGACAGCTTATATTAAAACTGGCCAAGTTGATAAAGGACTTAAGATTTTAGCCGATGTCTCGGCCGCCGCCCCAGATTATAACGAGGCGCGCAATGTTTACGCCGCCGCCTTAGTAGGGTTGGGTCGCTTGGCCGAGGCCAAAGCCATTTTGGTTAAGGCTTATGGCACAGATGTGGTTGACGATAATCATCTCCTTAATGCTTATGTTCAAGCGGGCTTAAATGATAAAGTTTTAGGTATTTGGGAGTTAAAAGTTAAAGCTGACCCAACTAATGCTGATAACTATTTATCTTTGGCTGCCGCTTATCTTAATATTGGCCGGCGCGATTTGGCCATCACTCAAATTGAACAAGCGATTAAAGTTAATCCAAGTATAAAAGCTAAGGGTGAGTACTTTATTAACGAGATCCGTGCCGGACGCACCCCACAGTAAACCCCAAAATTTGACTTTTAAACTCTTTTCTGCTAAGATAGTATCAGTGAGTCCGGTTGGGTACTAATAATTCATTTTTACCTAAGCGAGCTCCAGCTAAATGTCTCACCAAACCCCCGCAAGGGGGTTTGGTGTTTTTAAATATCTTGTTATAATTAAAAACAGTTATTGACTGGTTGGTGGCCAACTGTGGCTAGCGGCGGCACTCACAATAAGACATTTAGCTTTAATGGAGCTCGCACCCGCTGGCCTCATTTGTCCGGCAACTTAATCAATAATTTTTTATAATCTATATGCGTTACACTTGGACCTCCGTTGCCATCTTAGTTATTTGGATCTCGGCTACCTTTTTAATGGTTTCCGATAAATTACCTGATCCAAGTATCTTCTTTACTTATGTAATGGGGATTACGGTGGTGCTGGCTTATATTGGCCTGCGCTCGGTTTAAATAATGATCATGCGACAATGGTCCCAAGTCTGGCTCTTTATTACTCGTTTTAGCCAGGTAAATTGGCTAGCTTTTAAGTTGCTCTTTTGGCACTCGGGTTTGCCAGAGGAGCGTTTTAGGCTCTTTTTTGAGCAAGCTGGAGGCGGTTTTTTAAAGTTGGGTCAAATTTTAGCTTTACGTTATGACCTTTTACCGCCTCGTTATACTCAAGAATTACTTAAATTGTTATCGAGTGTTAAAACCGTGCCTTTTAGCGAGCTTGAGCCAGTTTTAATTGCTGGTTTAGGCGGCAAACCAGAACAATTTTTTAGTCGTTTACAACATACACCTATTGCTTCAGCCTCAATCTCACAAGTTTATCGAGCAACACTTAAAACCGGAGAAGAGGTGGTGGTTAAAATTAAACGCCCCGGTGTAGATGAGGCTTTTACTACTGACTTTGCCTTGGCTTCATTTTTGGCTGGTTTGATTGGCCTTTTCCGTTTATCGCGCTCGCTTAACTTAGAGGAGGCGGTGGCCGAGTTTATTGTTTGGACTAGGCGAGAGCTCGACTTCCGCTTTGAGGCTAAAAACGCTGAGGTTTTAAGAGCTCACAGTCATCGTCATCCTAATACTATTATCCCTAAAGTTTATCCAGAGTTATCAACTAGCGAGGTTTTAGTGATGGAGTATATGGCCAATATTTATCGGCTTGACACGGTGATTCAAGGTTTAGATAAAAACCTTAATCTACGAGGCGATTTATTACGTCAGCAGCGTTTGGACCTGTCACAAATGGCTTACTACTTTATTTTTGATGGTATGAGGCAGTATTTTATTGATGGCTTCTTCCACGCTGATCCACATCCGGCCAATGTCTTTTTACTCTCCGATAATCGTTTAGGTTATTTTGATTTTGGTTTAATTGGTGAGGTGGATAGTCGTCGTTTGGAACTACTTAAAATTATTTATGGTATTGCTAATCATGATTTAACTGCTGTCAGTCAAGCTTTTTTAAGTTACTCTAAACGCAGTTTAAATGAGGAAATTGAGATCTTCCGTCATCATCGGAAGCAAGATTTTGCCAAATATGAGCGGATTTTAGCTAAAATTGAGGAGATTATTACCGAGAACTTCCGTGAGGAGTTAGAAGAGATCTTGGCTCCTTGGTACAGTCCTGACCCCGAGGCCGAGCCTTATGCCGCCTCGGCCTCGGTTATCTTCTCTCGGTTACTATTTAGAGCTCAAAGTTATAGTGTTTATGTGCCTCGGGAGATGGTGATCTTTTTCCGGAGTTTAATTATTGCTGACATGGTCGCGATTAAACTTGAGCCAGAGTTTAATATGGTTAAGGCGCTTAAACTCTTTTTCCGCGAGTATCCACTTAATAAAGCCGAGGAGATTATTAAGGCTAAAAGCCACGAGGACGAGCTGTCTGGTGATTTAGAGCCAGTTTTAAACTTAGAATATGAGGAATTGATGGAGTTAAAACAGCTAGAGCGAGAGCGTTTATCTCTAGCTGCCGAGCGTTTGTCTGATTTGATCCTTTATTACGCTGAAAATTATGAAGAAGTAAGAAAAATGTTATAATTTAAACTATATGAAATATCCTTGGACGGCCTTATCCTTAATTATTATCTGGCTCGCCACCACCTTTATTATTCTTAAACAGAATAATTTAAACGTTAATTATATTTTGGTAGTAACTTTAATTGGTACAATTATTATCTCTTTTATTGGCTTCCGTCCACCAGTAATTAAAAAGTAAAAAGTTAAAAAATAATTTTTAAAATAAAAAATGTGGAGTTATCCACATTTTTTATTTTAAAAACATTGTTGGTAATTAATTTTTGATTGATAATGTAATCAGTAACAACAACAATCATTTTTATAAAAAATATTTTTATAAAAAGGTCGAATGTTGTTCTGAGTACAAAAATAAAAAATTTTTTAAAACTTTATGGCTAAGAAAAAGAAGGCTGCTAAGAAGAGCACCAAAAAGACTGCCAAGAAAAAGACTACTAAGAAGCGCCGCTAGTTCCTGCGGTTTGCCTCTACACGAAAAATCCTCGATCCTGCCGTTAGGCGGGTCGGGGTTTTTCGTTTAACCCTTAGCGTGCTAAGATTAAAAGCACTTAATTTATGTCATTTTTAGACCGTTGGTTTGACCAATCTAAGCCCAAAATTAAGGCTTTAGAAGCCAAAGTTAGGGTTATAAATGAGTTAGAAGGGGGGTTAAAAAACCTCTCCAATGACCAATTAGCTGCTAAAACTACTGAGTTTAGAGAGCGGCTTAAAACTGGGGCAACTCTGGAGGACATTTTGCCAGAGGCTTTTGCGGTGGTGCGTGAGGCGGCGTTAAGAACTTTAAGTCAAAGACATTATGACGTTCAATTAATGGGCGGTATTGTTTTACACGAGCGAGGTATTGCCGAGATGCGTACTGGTGAGGGTAAAACTTTGGTCGCCACTTTACCGGCCTATTTAAATGCTTTAACCGGTAAGGGTGTGCACTTGGTTACGGTTAATGATTACTTGGCGCGACGCGACGCGGTGTGGATGGGTCAAATTTACGCCTTCCTTGGGCTCTCGGTGGGAGTAATCAACAATCAAGTGTCATATTTATACGATCCTAGCGCCAAAACTGATGCCGAGCGAGATGAAACCGGCGCTTATCATGTAGTTTATGACTTTTTACGTCCGGCGACTCGGGCCGAGGCTTATGCCGCTGATATTACTTATGGCACTAATAACGAGTTTGGGTTTGATTATTTGCGCGATAACTTAGCTTACAGCACCGGACAGGTGGTGGGTCGTCGTGACTTGGAGACTGGCCGTTATCATTACGCCATTATTGACGAGGTGGACTCTATTTTAATTGATGAATCGCGGACGCCCTTAATTATCTCGGCGCCAGTGGGGGAGTCAGAGAGTTTGTATGGCACTTTTACTAAAATTGCCGCTCAATTGGAGCCAGAGACTGATTACACGGTAGATGAAAAACACAAAGCGATCTCTATTACCGACGAGGGTATTACCAAGGCCGAAAAATTGTTAGGTATTGATAATATTTACACCGAGGGTGGTATTAAATATGTACACCATCTTGAAACGGCCGTTAGAGCTAAAGCCCTCTTCCTCCGCGATGTTAATTATGTGGTGAAAGATGGGCAGGTAATTATTGTGGACGAGTTTACTGGTCGGCTCCAGCCGGGCCGTCGCTGGAGTGAGGGCTTGCACCAAGCTATTGAGTCTAAAGAGGGAGTCAAAGTCCAAGATGAGTCACGGACCTTTGCTACCGTAACTCTCCAAAATTACTTTAGGTTGTATGAAAAAATTGCCGGTATGACAGGAACAGCCCTCACCTCCGAGGAGGAGTTTAGACGAGTTTATGGCCTAGAGGTGGTACCGATCCCAACGCATAGAGGTAGCGCGCGCTTAGATAAAAATGACCTTATCTTCCAAAGTGAGAAGGGTAAGTGGCTAGCGATTACCAAAAAAATTAAGGAGTTAAATGCTAAGGGTCAGCCGGTTTTAGTGGGCACAGTCTCAATTGAGAAAAATGAGCTCCTCTCTGCCTATTTAAATAGAGAGGGTATTAAGCATGAAGTTTTAAACGCTAAAAATCATGAGCGAGAGGGGGAGGTTATTGCCGCCGCTGGCCGCCGTGGCGCGGTAACTATTGCCACCAACATGGCCGGCCGCGGCGTAGATATTAAACTAGGTGGCCCTACCCCCACTACTGACGATTATGAGGCTGTTAGGGCCCTTGGTGGCCTCTTTGTGCTAGGTAGTGAGCGTCATGAGGCTAGACGGATTGATAATCAGCTCCGTGGTCGCTCGGGTCGTCAGGGTGATCCAGGTGAGACCCAATTTTTTCTCTCCTTAGAAGACACTTTAATGCGCGTGTTTGCCTCTGAACGGATTAAAAACATGATGGGTCGCTTTGGTATCCCCGAGGATGAACCAATTGAGAATAAGCTTGTCTCGCGCGCCATTGAAACCGCTCAAGAAAAAATTGAGGGCCTTAACTTTGATGCCCGTAAACACTTG
>CAYVQX010000027.1:0-2645 GCA_964453715.1 uncultured Candidatus Saccharibacteria bacterium
TTTAATCTCTGCTCGCAAAGACTCGTAAACTTTTTGTCTCTCTTCCTCACTAGGAGGAATTATTTGGGTAATAATATTTTTACGTCCGGCTGGTAACTCATCAAGTAAGCTTAAGTCTAAGTCGCCATAAATAGTTAAAGCTAAAGTGCGGGGGATAGGAGTGGCGGTCATAGAGAGTAAGTGAGGGACTAAGCGTTCGTTTTTTTTAGTTAATTTAGCGCGTTGCATTAAGCCAAAGCGATGTTGCTCATCAATAATAGCGTAGGCTAAATTTTTCCACTTAACAGTTTTTTGGATTAGGGCGTGGGTACCAATAAGGATAGGGATCTCACCATTTTTAACCCATTTAAGCAGTTGTGGACGAGAGATGTTGGTATAACCACCTAAATTAGTTTTAGATGGAAATTTATAACAACCCGAGCCAGTAATCAGCCCAACATTAATTGGTAGATGTTTAAAATAACTAATAAAACTCTCAAAATGTTGTTTGGCTAAAATCTCGGTTGGCGCCATGTAAGCCACCTCAGCTCCAGACATAACCGCGGCGTAAGCGGTAACGGCGGCCACGGCTGTTTTACCGGAGCCAACATCACCCTCTAATAAACGAGTCATTGGTCGGCCAAGTTTAAAATCATTTAAGATCTCGGTAATAGCTCTTATTTGAGCTTTAGTTGGAGAGAAGGGGAAGCGATTTAAAAAGTCATCCAGTTTGTTGGTGGGTAAGTTTATGCGCGCAGCTCCGGCCGCTTGATAAGCAGCGCGATCTTTTAAACGCGCTAGTTGAATCATAAAAATCTCCTCAAAAGCAAAACGTTTGCGCGCGGCCTCGGCGTCACTTTTTTTGCGTGGAGTATGAGCCCAAATTAAAGCGGTGGCTAGTTTGGGTAATTTAAACTCGGTTAAAATTTCTTCTGGCAAGGGATCAACTAATTGCTCTTGAATATTCTCACTTAAAATAGTTTTAAGATGATGATGAAACCAGCCAGAGGAGAGACCTCTGGTCTCTGGGTAAACTGGAGTTGGACTCTCGGTCTCGCTGTTACTAAAAAGAGACTCGCCAGCGGCCACTTTTTTAACTGGCGCGCCGGCCGCATCAATCTCGGGGTTAGCCAAGTATAGCTCACCTTTACGCTCGGTAACCTTGCCACTAAAGTAGGCCGCCGTACCGGCCGGCGCTTTTTTAGCTAGGTAAGCTTGGTGGAACCAAATAATCTTTATCTTGCCAGTCTCATCCTCCACCAGCGCCTCGGCCATGGGGATTTTTTTAGCCCAAGCTTTTTTGGTTTGGTTTTTTAAAACCTTGGCGTAAATAATTGCCTCGTCACCAACCTTAAGTTCAGCAATCTTACGCGCTGTGCCAGCTTGGCCATAACGGGCGGGCAAGTAACGGAGTAAGTCGCCGAGGGTCTTAATATTTAACCGCTCAAGAGCCTTTTTTTGGAGGGGACTAGGTCGGAAGCGCTCGGTAATTAAGCTCTCGGGGGTTAATAACATAGGGCTATTTTAGCACGATATCCACAAGGGTTTTTAATAAGCTTGATTTATCGTCGGAGAGAGTTACACTCTAGATAGAAAGGACCTTCGGGTTTTGGAGGATCGAGAAATGTTACAACCGGGCGTAACAAGTTTCAGATCGCCAGCAGATCACAGGAAGTATCTGGAAGAACAACTCAGCGAGATGCTGGGGCCGTTCAATCTCTGGGTTGCTGGCCAGACTCTGGGCCATTCTCCATCTGATAGTGAGGCTGTAAAGCATTATATTGAAAATGGCGGAGCAGAAGATTTCGCTCACCGACATGGCCTCACTTAGTCCCACCCACCCCATCGCACCGGCCCGACGGAGGCCCTCATAACCGCTCCCATACTCCGTCGGGCACCTCTTATCTAAGCCACCAGCGTCCGCCTCCTTCGCTGGTTTCAGACCCGTTTACGCATCCAGGCGTGGCGGGTCATTTTTTTTGTTTAAAATTTACCGAGCAAATATTTTTGCCTTTTAATTTTGGGCAAGAGTTCAATAGCGTAGCGTAGGGTGGTGCGAGGGAGGGCAGAGTAATTAGTTTTTAAAAAGTGTTCTAAAGCCGAGAGATCCTTTTTACCCGCCTCGCGCAACATCCAACCCATCGCTTTATGGATTAAATCGTGTTCGTCTTTTAATAATAGTTTAGTTAGTTTAAAGGTTTCATTTAATTGCCCAGCTTTAATAAAAGTAAGCGTGGCAACAATAGCTGTGCGACGGGCCCACAAGTTTTTAGACCTAACCAGTTTGGTTAAAATATTTTTAGGCTTGTTAAGTAAATAAACACCCGCAATGTTGGGGGCCGATAAATCTACTAAATCCCAATTATTAACCCTGTTAAGGTTGGCTAGATAAAAATTAAAAATCTTAGTTTTTAATCTTTCGTCTCCGGTTTTAAATTGAGCGACTAAAACTAATAGGCCTATTAAGCGTATCTCATGAGTGGGGGAGGTGAGGAGTTTTTTAACCTCGTTTAAATCTAAGGTTAAATATTTTTTGGCCAAAACTCGACACTCTGGCACTGTAAGGCCGGCAAAAATGTCGCCCGCGCCATACTCACCCGGCCCGGTTTTAAAAAACCGGGCCGCCCCTTGCGCGCGGGCTTTAGAACTCAGTTTTTTAACCTCTT
>CAYVQX010000027.1:2745-6307 GCA_964453715.1 uncultured Candidatus Saccharibacteria bacterium
TCCTTATGTCCTTGCTCGCGCCAGAGAGCAGCGTATAAACCACCCTCTTTAAGTAAGGTCTCGTGCGAGCCTTGCTCAATTAGCTCGCCCTTCTCTAATACATAAATTTGATCAGCATGAGAGATGGTGGAGAGGCGGTGAGCAATCATTACCGTGGTTAGCTCGGGGCGGTGCTTACTAATTTTTTTAATCGTGTCGGTGATCTCCTTCTCGGTTAAGGAGTCTAGCGCTGAGGTGGCCTCATCAAACACAATTAAATCGGGCTCGCGCAGTAGCGCTCGCGCAATCGCTAAACGCTGACGCTCGCCACCCGAGAGCTTAAGACCGCCCTCGCCAATCCTCGTGTTTAACCCCTCCTCTCCACGCTCAATAATTTTTAAAGCGGAGGCTTGAGTTAAAGCCTTTAAGCACTCCTCATCAGTGGCGGCTGGTTTAACAAAGCGCAGATTCTCGCCAATAGTGCCGGCAAAAAGTTGAGTCTCTTGCGAGACATAACCAATCCGCCCTCTAAAAGCATCAATATCAATTTGTTTGTTATCGATACCGTTTAAATAAATATGGCCTTTATCTGGTTGGTACAAGCCGGCCAAGAGTTTGATTAAAGTACTTTTACCCGCACCCGAGGGCCCTACAAAGGCCACCGTTTGGCCACGATTAATAGTAAGTGAGATGTGTTTAAGGGAGTGATCATCCTCGTTGTAACTAAATGAGACACTTTTAAACTCAATTGTCTCTAGTGGGCCAACTGGTTTGGCGTTTAGGGGTTTAGCTTCTGGCTTTTGGTTTAAAATTTGCTCCAACTTCTCCATGCTAGCACTAGTCTCTTGGTAAGCATTGGCCACAGTGCCCAACTCTTGAAGTGGGTTAAAAATAAAGAAGAGATAAATATACAGACTAAAAAACTCACCAAAGGTTATAGTCTGCTTAAAAATAAGCCACATCATCAGGAGGAGGATAGCCGAGCGTAGGCTATTAATAATGGTGCCTTGGATAAACGAGAGAAAGCGGATTGTTTTAATTTTATCTAACTCTAAGCCTAAAATTCGCTCATTAGCTTTATTTAAGCGTGCCGTCTCTTGCTCCTCTAAGCCTAAACTTTTAACCAACTCCACGTTGCGGAGAGTCTCGGTGGTAGAGCCGGCTAAAGAGGCACCTTTAGTTACAATCTCCTTCTGCATCGCCTTAATCCGACGCGTTAAATAAAACATTGTTATGCCCACCGCTGGGATCATTAAAAGATAAACCACTCCCACCAACCATTGCACATAAAAAGCGTAAGATATTACAAACACCATACTCACTAAACTTAAAAAGACTAAGTTAATAAAGAGAGTAATTAATTGTTGCGAGTCGGCGCGAGCCTTTTGCAACTTTTGTAATAACTCGCCGGAGCTTTGATCCTCAAAGCTCCGGTACGGTAGCGAGAAGGAGTGTTTAACCGAGGTCTCATAAAGCTCGGCCCCCACCTTTTGAGTAATGGTGCTAACATAATAATCTTGGAAGTTTTTAGCCACGCGAGAGATAAAGGCTACGCCCACCGAGGCTAAGAGGAGAGCAATAACTCCAGGGAAAAATTGTGAGGCCGTGAGTGAGAGAGCCTTGCTGGCGTAATTATCTACAATCAGGCGGAAGATTTGCGGATCAAGGAGGGAGAAGACTTGGTTAATAATAGCTAAGCCTACCGCTGCCCAAACCAACTTTTGGCGCCGGCGTAAAAAATTTAAAAGTAGTTTCATGACTAGGTATTATAGCAAAAACCCCGCGGGAGCGGGGTTTTTGGCAATAAAACAAATAATTTTTACGAGACGTGCTTAGAGATATACTTAGCCATCTCAAACATGGTCACCGTGCCCTTGCCATCAAACACCGCTTTAAGCTTGTCGTCGGCGTTAATGTTGCGCTTATTCTTCTCGTCTTGGAGACCGTGCTTTTTAATGTACTCCCACATCTTGCTCACAATCTCCGAGCGCGGCATTGGGCCGGCGCCTACTACCGCTTGTAACTCATCGCTAAGTTTTAGCGGCTTCATAAAAGCAGAATTTGCCATATGTTTACATTAATTACTATTAAAACTCAAAATTTCCACCTAGGCTTGATTATAGCGCACTGGACCTTATTAGTCTACCTAAGGCTGTTTAAAATTTAGGCTCTGGACTAACTGGTCAATAATTTTATCTAGATTAAAATTGGCTTGCTCGGCTTGGCACTCGCCTTGCTTGGGCTCATCATAATTAAGACATTGTGGCTCGCGGAGAGTTAAATTAACTCTAATTAATTTATTTTTAAGCAAAGTTAAATAAGCGTAGTCGGTATAAGTGCTACCCGCCGCGCCCTCCACTTGGGTAGTAACACAATACTCGTGGCCATTAACTATCTTATCCTCAGTTTGGCCGCCGTGGGCGGTGGGATGCTCGGCCGGCACACAATCAAGCGGGGAGGCCTCTAATAAATTAATCTGCGGTGGCCACTCTTGGGGAGTAATATAGGTGGTGCCCAGGTTGGCGGGGTAGCGATAAGTATAAACTCCTGCCTCATCGGTAAAGGTAAGCCAATTGCTGGGTACTGCTACCGACTTATTTTTAACCAGCCAATAAAAACCGCCCGCCAGCGCGGCCAAAATAATTAGCAAAGCAACTAAACGAGCGATTTTCATTTATTTAATTAAGCCGCTACTGGCTCGCAACCGCACATGCTCTCAGTCATGTTGCAACCAGAGCACTTGCACTCGCACTTGTCGGCACCGCAAGCGTGGGCCATATCCTTATCGGCCATCTCCTCACCGCAAGCACTGCACTTAAACCCAGCGCAGTCCATGCCACACTTAGCGCATTTTTTATCCATAGCGTCTATTTGTTTATAAGGGCTAATAATATCCGACTCTTTATTATTATAACACCGGTGTCAAAGATTAATGTCTAAAGACTAAATAATTAAGGTGGCTACAAAAGCAATAATAAGGAAGGTGATAAGGTTGTAGAGGTTATCAGAGAAGAAGCGCTTCCACGCCAAACTGCCTTCGCCCTTACCCCAAATTAAACCTTGAGCAATCATGGGCATGGTAAAGGCGCCCCAAGCCATAACTACATAATAATAAACCGCCGTAACCGCGCCGCCATTTTGGACCGTGTAGCTAGCGGTAAAAGCAATAAAGAGCGAGGTGAGGAAAGAGAGGAAGAGTTGGGCGGAGTAATTCTTCCACATCCGTGGTTTGGCCTCGGCAATTAACTTAGCTCTCTCCTCGTTAGTGAGTTTATCAAAACCTAAATACTGCATGTGCCACTTACCCATGGGGGTCTTATCTGAGTACCACACGGTGCCGGTAATGGCGCTAATAATGGCGCCCAACACGGCGACTAAAATAACTGTGCTCATAAAATTAATTATTAAATTAAACTAATATCTCTAAATTAAAGCTTACTTTATCTTTGGCGTAAATGCCTTCCTTCTTGCGCACACTGGCCTTGAGGGGGAGGAGATAGGTGAGGGCCTTTTTATCGTAAAAAATGGAGGTGATCCAACTCGTCTTGCCCACCTTAACTTGCACGGGGTAAGAGCTCCAACC
>CAYVQX010000028.1:0-6204 GCA_964453715.1 uncultured Candidatus Saccharibacteria bacterium
CTACCGGCCAAATGGGGTAAAGTAAAAAACTCCACAAATACTGCTGGAGGCGCTCATTAAGCTTGAGGTCGGCTACGGTCATAAACTTGGGTTAATTGTGCTCATTTTACCACCACCCTGCCCAAAAAGGTAGTTGATAAATTTAAAAAATTAACTGGCTTTAATTACCATGTCCATCTCTGGCATACGGGCACCACTCTTAGTTACTAAAATATCATCCTCTCTAGTAACACCAAACTCCTCGTTAGGATAAGTGTCTAACCAAGTTTTATAATAAACATTAACTGTCCCTTCCGCATCCTCAGGCACAGCCTCAAGTATTTTTATTTCATTATTCATAAACTATTTATCATTGACGATTCTACTGAGACTAGGATTGGTTTTAACTTTCTTAAAAAGATCTAGAGCAATTTTAGACATCCTAAACCAATTAACATCGTTGCTTGGTAAATTATTAAGATCAACCCACTGCCAATCATCAGCTTTATCCGGCTCTGGATTGGGTGGTAAAACCTCGCTATCTACCTGACCCTTAAAAACAATATGGAGAGGACTTTGGGGTCCGTAATAAGAGGTACTAATTACACCAACAAGCTGGGGATTATTTATTTCTAAACCTGTTTCTTCTTTAGTCTCTCTAATTACAGCGCTAATTAAATCGTCACCAAATCCATAATCAACTGTCCCGCCTGGTATCTGCCAGCCACCCAAGTGAGGCTCCTTCTTCCTTATTGCCAATAAAACCTTGTCGGCCTTAGGATTTAAAACAACCATACAACAACCAATAAAAACTTTATGTTGTGGATCTCGGGCCATATTCAAAACTCTACCAGCCTCCAACTCAAAAGGCAAAGATGGATTAAAAATTCTTTGTCCGGTTGGGGGTAGCTAAAATAATGTTGCAAAATAAGGATTCCTAACTTTGGGTGCCTATCGGGACTCGAACCCGAACTGAGGGTTCCACAAACCCTTGTGCTAACCATTACACCATAGGCACCATGTATAAATTGTCTATCGTTAACCTAACTACTCACCTACTCGTATGTGGGAGCCTCCTCTTTAATCCCAGCGCTAAAGTTAGCATAACGAGCAAAGGCATAAAGCACCGAGGAGAGACGATTTAAATATTGTCGTGTATGCTCGCCAATTACTCGCTTACCCTCTACCCCGTCAGGGATTGAGGCCATCTCTTCTACCACCGTTACCACTCGCCTCTCGGCCCGTCGCGCAATAGTGCGAGAGAAGTCGAAGGTGGCCGCGAGCTCTGTCCCACCCGAGACAAAGAAGCTTTTAATCGGTGGCATCTCGGCCTCAATGTTATCAATTATTTGCTCTAAGCGTTTAACCTTAACCTCTGACACCGTCTTCTCGGCGCCGGCTAACTCGGCTTGGACAATAAAGAGGGTGTGTTGGATCTCGTGCACCAACTTATCTACTTGCTCATTTAAACTTTTAACCACTAAACCTTGCTCGCCGGCTCGCACCTTAGCTAATCCAAGGAAGGAGTTAATCTCGTCTAAGTTGCCTAGCGCCTCGGCCACGGCCGAACTTTTAGACACCCGCTTTTGTTCACAACCAAAGAGCTTAGTGGTGCCACCGTCACCCTTGCGCGTGTAGAGCATAGGGTCAATTTATCATAAAAATGACAAAAGAAAAGCGCGGCGCTCTCGAGGTGAGAGTGACGCGCTGGGTTGGTCTAGAATAAATACATCTGGCCCTTGCGGGTATTTACCCGCTCGGCCGGCCAGTCAGGTATCCGCTGGCCAATATCGAGGGTTGGCGGATCAAAGCGCTGTACAGGAGTGCGCTTAACCATCCTGACAACCTCAAAAGGTCGAGCACATAGGCCCTTGCGCTGCCAACCATCTTTATCTTTATTTAAAAAATCTTGGACGGCCTCCGTTTCTCCTTCCCCCTCGCCATCACCGATCGGGCGGAACAAAGAGCCGAATTTCCAAAAAATTGTCCATTTGGCCATTGCTGACCCTCCTTATTTTCAACCCTTTGCCATTCTATCTCCATTATACACCCAAAACGGTAAAAAGTCAACCCCGACAGCCTAGGGCTGACGGGGTGATTCTATTTAAGTATTAGGTTACTGGCCGTCTCATCTACTATTTGAAACCAGTTCCCCCCGAGCTCAAAAGCTATATTTCGGTGGCGACAATTTTTTATCAACCTCTTTACATAACCTGGTTCCAGTTTCATCCTCCAACCAAGTTCAATTAGTTCATCCTCGGTTATTTTATCTATAATCTGTCCAGGTAAAGGCTGACGCACCGGTCTTACTATCCTAACTTCAGCCCAAAAACGTTTTTCCCACTCAAGTACCTTGTCTAAAATTTTTTTCCACATTGCCCGAGCTCCTTTATTTTAAAAAACAAAGACCTCTCCCTAGTGCGCGGGAGAGGACTTGAACCTCCAAGGGATTGCTCCCGCTACCACCTCAAGGTAGTGCGTCTGCCAATTTCGCCACCCGCGCAAAATTTATTTAATTAAAAACCCTACGGGTATTTTACTCCGCTACCTGCTCCTCGGCTACTGCAGCCTCCTCTACCACCTCATTATTAGTCTCCGCCTCAACAGGAGCGGCCACCACCATAGTGGAGCGCATTTTTTTACGGATCTCTTTAGTTGCTTTATCACGGATAAAGTAGAGCTTAGAGCGATTAACTCGCGAGCGTTTAGTGATCTCAATTTTATCAATATTAGGAGAGTAGAGGGGGAAGATTTTTTCCATCCCGACACCACTAGCTACCTTGCGGACGGTAAAAGTAGCACCAGCCTCAGAGCCGTGCTTTTTAGCAATAACTAGGCCCTCAAAAACTTGAAGGCGGATCTTACCCTTCTCCTTAATTTTTTGGAAGACGCGGACCGTGTCGCCAGTCTTAAGGTCAAGATTTTGGCGCTTAGCCATGTCTACGGGGGAAATTTTGTAAGCAGTATTCATAGTTAGATAACGAGACCAAGCTTAGCACTTAAATTTAAGTTGCGCAAGGGCGGCCGAGAGATCGGCTGGCAAGGGGGCCTTAAATTCTTGCCGCTCGCCACTAGGCATAGTGAGGGTGAGAGCGGCGGCGTGCAACGCCTGCCGCGCCAAGCCCGCCGGACAATTATCTCCTGTACCATAAAGGGTGTCACACACAATGGGGTGTTGGAGCGATTTTAAATGAGCCCTTAGTTGATGAGTCCGGCCAGTTAAGGGCTCTAGTTGGATTAAGGCGTAACCACCACCTTGGTCTAAAACTTTATAAACTGTTTTAGCCTCGCGTAACTGACCATGAGCCTTAGGGCTGGCCACTCGGACTCGCGGATCCTTAAGTGAGCGGCCAATAGGTAAATTAATCTCATCCTCGGCGCCAATACCCGCCTTAAACTCCCCCACCGCTACCGCCCAATAAACCTTTTTAGCCTCATGATTTTTAAACTGTTCTTTTAAAAATTGGTAGGTTTGATTATTTTTAGCCACCACCATTACGCCACTAGTATCCTTATCTAGTCTGTGCACTATCCCAGGGCGCTCGGCATTTTCTCCCACCCCTACAATCTCTGGGTATTTACTCACCAACCAATTAGTTAAAAAGGGGCCTGAGGAGTAGTTGTCTGGGTGGACGGTTAAACCGACTGGTTTATTTAAAACCACCAAGTTAGCATCGCTATAAATTACCTCTGGCTCCAACATATTGATAAAATACCACAATTATCGTATCTTAAGGTAGTTTAGTGACTTGCGCGGTTACCTGCCTGCCGGCAGGCAGGGCTCAGTTCCAACTGAGCACCGCGCAATTTACAAAAAGCGCGCGGTTAGCTCAGTTGGTAGAGCAACCCGTTTACACCGGGAAGGTCGGGGGTTCGAGTCCCTCACCGCGCACTGTTATAATATTATTATCTCCCTGTAGTTTAATGGATAAAACTGCGGACTTCTAAGCCGTTGATGGAGGTTCGATTCCTCCCGGGGAGACAAAAATCATAAATAAAAAATGGGCCAGAGTTTTACCTCCGACCCAATTAAAATCACTCAACCAACTTCCACTTCATCGTTTTCTCCGCCATAAACGGGACTACTGCCCCATTGGTATTTGGAACGGGGTAACGACTAGGAACCTGCCATGGGCTACAAATAAAGGTAAGGGTCTTGCTCACTACCCTATCTAAAACTTTGTAGCCATAAAATCTGGCTCCATTAACAGAGAGAAATTGTTCCAATTCGAGGAGTTTTCCCTCGTTAACAAACAACTCGATCAACAAAGGTAAGGCCACGGTAGTATTAAACACCCCACAAGATCCAGAATGTTTATCTCCCTCCAAGTGTGGCGCGTCATCACCACCATAAAAAAAGTGGGGGTCTCCAGACAGGGCCGTTTTCACTAAGAAATCGCGATCTTCTCGCCACTTGGCTTGTGGTTTACAGCCGTTATGTACATTCATCTTACCGCCGCTCGCCTCACTATAACCAAGAACATCATCCATGGTTATAAAAAGGTGATGAGAGGTAATTGTTGCGCCCACCAAACCAACTGGCTGGCAATAAACCCATCTGGCCATAGCGCCTGTAGTAACATGCTCCACCACTACCCTCAGTCTTGGAAAAACCATTCGGATTTTATCCAAAACTTCTGTAAAAGCAGCCTCCTTTAAGAGTCCCTCCACAGAATATGATGGATGCTCAGGATGAAAACACGCGACCATAGATAAGTCCTCCATCGGACTCAAGGCAGGGTAAATCTTAGTATAATCGACTACCCCATTTTCTGAGTTGGTGGTCACATAACGAGGATAAACCTTAGCAACCCTAATCCCGCGGCGCCATGCCGACTTAATCATTTGAGGGGTTGTTTGCTCGGTGATCTGGATGGTTGGAACCATAGTTAGAGTGTTACCCTCATAACGAAATGACTCTGTTGAAATTTCTCGGAAGTAAGTCATAGCCTCTTCCCCATTCAAAATAGGGGGATTAGTGTTGGGCATACTAAGCACTCGGCCACACCAACCATTCTCATTTAGCATCTTCACCATCCACATCATCATTGGACCTTGCCGAAAGTGGCAATGCCAATTATCAGGCATCATTATTTCTACTCGATCCATTAGCTTCTCCTCCTTTTGTAAGCTTCTTCCACAATCCCTAGTACACGCCAAGGGCGGTGCATAATTACAGTACTAATTGAGATACCGTGAGCCCCATAATTAAACAGGGTGTCCACATTTTGTCGCGAGAAGATTCCTCCACCTGCATTAATGGGGCAAGATGGCACCTCCAATATAGTTTGATTCAACCAATTTTGTACCAAGGGGAACAAAGCTGGACCAGAGAGTCCTCCACCACCCAAATCTTCGAGTGGCGACTCCTCGCCAAATAACTTTTCCCAATTCGGTACCAACCCCTCCAACTTACCAAATGGTAAAGTGTTGGAGATGTGGATGGCATCACAAGCTGGATGCAGACTGATCTTTTTTGCGGCCAAGGGTGGTAACGAAAGGTTAAACTTAGGTACCAGTGGGACATTAAGCTCGGCGGCAATATCCAAACTATCTTCAACTTCAGATAAAAGTTCTCCCACTTCTAGCCCCACATTTGGACAGCTAAAGTTTATCTGCAAGCCCCACTTAGCTTTAGAGCCTTGCATCTTCTCTTTAGCTAGAGAAACAAATCCAACCAGTTCTTCCAAACGTCCAGACGATTTTTTACTCACCGCCATAAACGAGAGGAAAAATGGTTTGGGTCGATTTTGCCAACTACCTTGGTCAAATAACCAACGAGCCCCTGGACCACTTAAGCCGACCGCATTTAAGGTGGCGCCTTGAAGGAGATTAACCTTAATACATCTTGGCTTTGATTCCGCGGGAGTAATACGATCTTCCTTGAGTGGCATATTGCCATCTTTTTTTTCGAGTGTAGTCGTCTTGGCCACAAAAGTAATTTGTGACAAATCAAAACCGGGCAACCATTTAAACAAATTGTGGTACCAATAACCCTCACCAAAAAATCCGACTGTTCCCGACCCAAACCAGATGGGCCCAAAATCTATTCCGCGTAAGATCATTTGAGTTCTCCTTTTTCAACGACCTATTGTACAACCCAACTTCTACCACATTAAAACCTATTTAGTAAAGAAGTGTTTGATGGCGGGGAGGAAGGAGGTAAAAACAATAATTAAAATAATTGGCCAAAGGTAATGATCAATGCCTGGCACCGTAGCGCCA
>CAYVQX010000029.1:0-5800 GCA_964453715.1 uncultured Candidatus Saccharibacteria bacterium
GGCGATAAATCGGGTACACTTATTACCGCTCGCTTAGCGCTAGATTATAATCGCGAGGTCCTCGCTGTGCCAGGCTCAATTTTTAATCCGGGCTCTAAGGGCACTAATAGTTTAATTAGACAGGGCGCCACGCCTATTACTTGCCCTAAAGATATTTTAGAGGCGCTGGGTTTTAACACCCCAACTGATGAAGAATTAAAGCAAGGTAACTTGTTTGATAATTTAAATGAGAATGAGCAGAAGATTGTTGAGCTCTTACAAGTGGAGCCACTCCCCCGCGATGAATTAATTTTAGCCTCGGGTCTCACCGCGGCCCTGGCCAACCAAACCCTCGCTGTTTTAGAAATTAAAGGCTTAATTAAAGAAACTTTAGGCGAGGTGCGATTAAGTTGACTAGATTGTTTAGTTATGTTTAAATAAAGAAGGACAAAACTAGGGAGGTAAGACATGACGATTATTGGCTACTATAACGCTCCGCCAGAATCGGCCCTACAAGAACTGACAGGAGTCGTTACCGCCACGCTCCTGTGCGCAGTAGGAGCGGTTTGTGTGGCAGGTGGCGCCATTGTTGGCGTCACAATCTTGGTTGCCAAGGTGATCCTTGGCGAGTAGTTTCTATCCCTCTTCCCCCGCCGCCGGCCTTCATTAGGCCGGCATAATTTTTTAAAAAAATATAACTAAAGTTTGCAAAAAAATTTTATTGCGATAATACTGTAAAAACTTATGTCGAAGAAGTTACTCATTGTAGAGTCGCCCGCCAAGGCGAAAACAATTTCTAAATATTTAGATGGTGCTTACACCGTGCGCGCGAGTGTGGGCCACATTCGTGATCTGCCAAAGTCTAATAAAAACGCCATTGATATTGAAAAAGGCTTCATCCCCCATTACGAGATTAGTAAGGGTAAAGAGAAGGTGGTACACGAGTTGGGCGCGCTGGCTAAAAAGTCTGATGAGATTTTATTAGCCACTGACCCCGACCGCGAGGGTGAGGCTATTGCCTGGCACTTAAGCGAGGCGCTTAAACTTAAAAAGCCTAAACGCGTTGTCTTCCACGAGATTACTAAGGAGGCCGTGCAAGAAGCGATTAAACATCCACGCGATATAGATGAGAAGTTGCGCGAGGCGCAAGAGGCGCGGCGCGTGCTGGATCGCCTTTTTGGTTATGATTTATCGGGCCTGATTTGGACCAAACTCCGTTATGGTTTAT
The DNA here is from genome assembly GCA_964453715.1 of uncultured Candidatus Saccharibacteria bacterium. Lineage (GTDB taxonomy): Bacteria > Patescibacteriota > Minisyncoccia > Phycocordibacterales > XYD1-FULL-46-19 > JAGORB01. The sequence goes on from CAYVQX010000029.1 coordinate 1,208, forward strand.
CGGCTGGCCGCGTGCAATCACCGGCTCTGCGTATATTAGTTGAGCGCGAGCGCGAGATCCGCGCCTTTGTGCCGGAGAAGTTTTGGGTTTTAACCGCTTTACTTAAAAATAAAACTAGTGAGCCTATTGCCTTTACTTGTGTGGAGGAGCCCAAGAGCCAAACCGAGGCCGATAAAATTGTGGCCGCTGGTAAAAAAGCCGACTGGCAAGTAAGTAAGGTTGAGGAGAGCGAGCAAAAGCGCCGCGCTCGCGCCCCCTTTACCACCTCTACTCTCCAACAAGCCGCCTCCTCGCGCTTGGGTCTCTCGCCCTCTGTGACGATGCGCTTAGCCCAAAAGCTTTATGAGGCTGGTCATATTACCTACATGCGTACCGACTCTACTAATTTAAGCCGGCAAGCGCTGGCGGAGATTGGGAGTGTGGTTAAACAAAAGTTTGGCGATAAATATTATGAGAGCCACGTTTACACCACTAAGAGTAAAAATGCCCAAGAGGCTCACGAGGCCATCCGCCCAACTCACGCTAGCAACTTAACCGCTGGCAACTCACCACAAGAGCAAAAGTTGTATCAATTAATTTGGCGGCGAGCGGTAGCGAGCCAAATGGCCGACGCTTTAATGATGCGCACTACGGTTACTGCTGAAGCTAATGAAAAGTTAGTCCCCGAGTTTAAAGTTAATGGCTCGCGCGTTATTTTTGACGGTTGGCTTAAGGCTGATCCAGCCGCTAAAAGTGAGGACGTAATTTTACCCCAATTTACCGAGGGCGATAAATTAGAGCTTAAAGATTTAACTGCCGAGGGTAAGGAGACCGCGCCACCCAACCGTTACAGCGAGGCCGGCTTGGTTAAAGAGTTAGAGAAGCGTGGTATTGGTCGCCCCTCCACTTACGCTGCGATTATTAAAACGATTATTGACCGCGGTTATGTAGAGAAGGAGCAAAGAAGTCTTAAACCTACTGAAACGGGCGAGGTAGTCTCCTCTTTTTTAGAAGAGCATTTTAAAGATTATATTAGCGACTCCTTTACAGCCGAGATGGAGAATGAGTTAGATGAGATCGCTAGTGGCGAGCGCGACTATGTTAAAACGCTTAAAGATTTTTACGGCCCCTTTACTAAAGCGATTAAAGAAAAAAAGAAGCTAGAGAAGATTACCAACTTAGGCGAGGCGCCTAAAGATATTAAATGCCCGGTGTGTGGTGGACCAATGATTATTAAACTCTCGCGCGCTGGTAAGTTTTACTCTTGCGCCAAGTTCCCAGACTGTACTGGCGCTTTAACCTTGGAGGGTAAAAAGTTAGAAGGTCCTAAAGAGACTGGCGAGCCTTGCCCAGAATGTGGCGAGGGTAAGTTAGTAGAGCGCGAGGGTCGTTATGGCACTTTTATCTCTTGCTCACGTTATCCTAAATGTAAATATATTAAAAAGGATGAGAATAATACGGCCGGCGACACCGGCGTGGAGTGTCCTGTTTGTCATAAAGGCACCATGCGCGAGAAGCGTGGTCGCTTTGGTATCTTCTACGGTTGTTCCAACTACCCCGATTGTAAAAATATTATTAAGTCTAAACCTACAGGTAAACTCTGCCCCGAGTGTGGATCGTTAATGATGGAGGGTACTAAAACTATCCCCGAAAGATGTAGTAATAAAAGTTGTGCCAATCACAATCCGCACAAGTTAGATAAAAAAGGTAAATAATAAAAAGCGACCACCGGTGGTGATCGCTTAAATGAAGCGGGTGCCCGCAAGAAAGGAGCCTGTCCAATGACCCATTGGCAAGAGCGGGCACCCGGTGGTAGGAAGGATTATTTGGCGACAACTAAATCTTGACGCCGAGAAAAAAGATAATTCGCCGCCTCGCCATCCGGTTTGGCGTCGGTTGTGACCTTAACAATCTGGTCACGTTCAGCCTGCTTTTGGCGCCAATGCTGGATGGCTTGACTGTGCGAGACGGAAACGGCCGCCTTCTTATTTGGTTTGCTCAACTCTAATCCCCCCATGGGTTGGTTTGAAAATACACAAAGAACCACTAATGAGTAAAGTTACCACACCTCACAAAATAATGCAAGTCAAATAGGGTCAAAGGTGGGGATTTCTGTTAAGATTTTAAATTATGGAGCAATTAGTCGAGTTAATAAGTTTAGCCACTTACCTCTCGCCCGCCGAGCGTGAGGTTATTACTCGGGCTTACAATTTTGCCGCCAACGCTCATAACAATCAAAAACGCTTCTCGGGTGAGCCTTACATTAATCACCCAGTAGAGGTGGCCAAGATTTTAATTGAGCTCCGCGCCGATGCCGAGACTATTGCCGCCGCCTTACTCCACGATACGGTTGAGGACACTAGTGTAACAGTAGATGATTTAAAAAAAGAGTTTGGCAACAACATCGCCTTCCTCGTTGATGGCGTAACCAAGCTGGGCAAACTTAAGTATCAAGGTTTAGAGCGTCACGTGGAGAGCTTGCGCAAGCTGTTTGTAGCTATGGCCAAGGACTTGCGAGTAATTTTAATCCGCCTTGCTGATCGTCTCCACAACGTGCGTACCTTAGAGCATGTCCGACCCGATAAACAAAAACGGATTGCCTTAGAGACTTTAGAAATCTACGCGCCACTCGCCAACCGCTTAGGCATTTGGAAGTTAAAGGGTCAATTAGAAGACGCCGCCTTCCCCTACGCTTTACCCAAAGAGTATGCCGAGGTAATGCGCTTGCGTAAAACTAAAGGTAAGGAGAGTGTTAAAAAGTTAGAAAAGATTTATCGCACCCTCTCTAAAGAGTTGGCCGCCCAAAATATTAAAGATGCGCGCATTGATTATCGGGTTAAATATCTTTACTCGCTTTATTTAAAGCTTAAGCGCCATCATATGGATATTGGCCAAATTTATGATCTCTCGGCTCTGCGCGTAATTGTGCCAACTTTAGCCGATTGTTATCAGGCCCTAGGTTTGGTCCACACTTTATGGAAGCCGGTGCCGGGCCGTTTAAAAGATTACATTGCTCATCCTAAACCTAACGGTTATCAAAGTATCCACACGGCCATTTTTACCCGCGAGGAGGTTGGGCAGGCTAGCTCGGGCATAGCCGAGATCCAAATTAGGAGTGAGAAGATGCATGAGGCCGCCGAGTACGGCTTTGCCTCGCACTTACTTTATGACGAGAGTGGCAAGCCAAAAGGTAGAGCTAAAGCTAATAAAAAAGTGGGTTGGCTGCAAGACTTAATTGAGTGGCAACGCCAAGTGGAGGAGTCAGGACAATTTTTAAGCGAGTTAAAAACGGACTTCTTCCAAGATCGGATTTTTACCTTTACCCCTAAAGGTGATGTCATTGAGTTACCTAAAGGCGCTAGTGTGCTCGACTTTGCTTACGCTATACACTCCGATGTGGGTGATCACGCCGCTGGCGCCACTGTTAATGGTAAGTTTGTGGCCATGGATACCGAGCTTAAAAATCAGGACCTCGTCCAAATTGAAACTAAAAAAACCACTCACCCCAGCGCTAAGTGGCTGGCCTTGGTGCGCACCAGTATGGCCCGCAAACATATTAAAAATTATCTCCAGAAAGAAGAGAAGAGAAAATAATTTTAAAGCGAGAAGTTTTTAACCGAGTAAAGATCAGTATCATCTGGCCTGCCGGCAGACAGGTCTACACCAGCTTCTTTTAACTCTTGCTCGGTCACAGTAGACGTCTCATCATGATCAAGCTCGTGGTTAAAATTATTAACCGATAACTCTTTAGCCTCGCTCTCCGCGAGCTCGGCTAAAATCCGCGCTAAATCCTCTTTATTAAAAAAGTCGATAGTGATACGCCCGTTATCAGCATTGGGCTGCTTCTCTACCTTCACTCTAGTACCTAACTGCTCCGACAACTTCTCCTCCAAATCAATAATTGTTGGATCAACAAACTTCTCCTTCTTGCGCACTTTATCATAAGCAATGCGGCGCGAGATGGCCTCGGCGTCGCGCACAGTTAAACGCTTGGCCATAATCTCGCGGAAGAGAGTGGCCTGCTCGGCCGGCCGATCCATAAGCATAAGGAGTGGCCGCGTGTGCCCCTCGGTAATTTGCTTGCTAACTAAAGCGTCAATTATCTCTTGCGGTAAAGCCAAAATGCGTACCGAGTTAGAGACATACTCGCGACTCTTACCTACTCTCTTCGCCACCTCTTGATGTTTGAGACCAAACTCATTAACCAATTGATGGAAGGCTTGCGCCCGATCCACCGGATTAAGATCCTCGCGTTGCAAGTTCTCAATAATTGCCATCTCCAGCTTAAGCTTGTCGGTCTCCTCACCAGTGCGGATAATGGCTGGCACTTTAGAGATGCCGGCAATTTTAGAGGCGCGTAAGCGACGCTCACCAGCAATAAGCTCATACTCACTAGATAAACCGCCGTCCTCTCTGGCTATTTCTTTACGGGTTACCACTAGTGGTTGGAGGACGCCATATTGGCGGATGGAGTCGGCCAAGTCGCGCAAGCGATCCTCATCAAACTCCCGTCGCGGTTGGAAGGGGTTGGGCTTTATCTTCTCAACTTCGATCCAAAAGATCGAGCCATGGTACGGTTCTGTCATACCGCTATTTTAACATAAAAAATTGGTG
>CAYVQX010000030.1:0-5389 GCA_964453715.1 uncultured Candidatus Saccharibacteria bacterium
GAGGTGCAAGAGCTTAGACATTGAGCGTAAGGCATTTCATTAGCAGCTCCAACCCCCATTAAACAATATGGTTTAACTGGATCAGTGCGAATACAATAATAACCTATGGAACCGCTATTATTAGTCCACTGCAGGGCCAAATCGCAAGTCCCCCAGTTATCGGCATAATTAGCTGGGGTAGGAGTTTTTTCCCAAAACCAGAGGCTAGATCGTTTTTGATCTGGGAACCAAGCTGGGCTAGCCGCACTAGCAGGCACTTGGTGGCCAGCCCAATCACCCCACACACATCTACCATTTGGGTTAGCTGTAATGGGGGTTTTAATTGGGCCGGTGCAACCAGCTGGCGGTGTTACATAAACTGGATTATATGAGGGAGTAGAAGCTGAAAGGGTGTAATAAGAGATACAATCATTAGTTTGAGCTGATGAGGCAACGGGGATAAATAGAGCTAGCGCGAGGAGAGAGATAAGTAGTTGGCGCATAAAATAAAGCTATTTAGTAATAGCTTTATTTTACTACTATTTAATTGTTAGCGTCTACTAGCTTATTTAGACTTTTTAGACTTACTCTTGCCACGACTAGGCGTGTCGGCTAATTGGAGTGAGTCGTTAGATACATCTACCTCACACACCCCGCCTACACAAGCATACTCTTTGGCTCCTTGCGTCTCATCGTCAAACTCATAAGTCACAATCTTAGAGAAGTCGATCTCCTTCATCGTTTTAGATAAATCGTTATAAGTCTTCTCATCAATAGTCTCGTAAGGAGCTAACTTATAAATATGCTTCTCGCGTGGGAGGAAGGAGAGCCCACCCACAATATCCCAGTTTTTATACACCCAGTTACCAGCCTCAATCCACTCATCATCACCTACTGAAATGGTAACCGAGGGATTATGCTCGGTAAAGTTCTCTTTAACCCGCTTCCAGTACTCCAACTGATCAATCGCGGTTAAATCATCTTTAAAGGTTGAGCCGGCCGGTGCTTTAATAGGGAACTCCAACACAAAGGTGTGAGCGTTCTCGGCGGTTTGACCAACCTCGGGGTGGAAAGGGATGCCTTGATCCTTCATTAATTGGAAGAGAGGGTCGGTGGCTGAAATGCGGACACGACGGATGTAATACTTGGCATGACGCGGATGCATACCCGAGGCGGCGTCCACTGTTTGCGAGACAGTACCAGAGGGTTTAACACAAGTCACTGAGGTTGATTGATTAATGCCGAAGCGCTTGGCGTATTCTTTATTTACTTTAATAGCCTCATCGCGCATAGCTCGCATTATCTCCGGCTCACGGACCTTGTCAGAATCCCATTGACCAGTAATCGAGACACCGAGCAAGCGCTCATCCTCACAATTTTTCTTCCACTCGTCGGAGAGATACTTAAAGTTAGTTAGGGTTGATTGATAGGTGCCCAAAATAGCGGCTAAACGAGCCTTTTTTAAGAGTTTGTCTTTAGTGTCGCCAGCTCGAGCCACGATCTCGGTTAAGTTACAAAATTGCTTAGACTTAAGTACGATCTCGCCACAAGGATTAGTCCCTGGCACACCCACCACAACTCCATCCTCTATATAACCAGACTGCTCCCATTGTTTAACACGACGAGGCGGCATTTGGATTGGTAAAGAACCGCGATTAAAAATACCTCGCTCGCCCGAGCCGGACTTAGCCAAAGAGAGCCACTCCTCCATAAATTGTGTTGCCGACGGCTTTTCTACATACACGGCCGAGTTATTGGCCATTGAGCGCTGGGGCTCGGTTAAATAAAACTGACCATCCTTAGCGTGGCGGATGTACTCGTCGTCTAAATCGGAGAGAGAGATTAAAGCCGTCCGGCGGACACCACCGGCCACCACCACCTCACCAATTTTACAGATAATATCGTGGAGATCTAAGTTGGTTAAGCGACGACCTTGGCGAGCCAAAATCTTAGCCTTGGTAAAACTCATTAACTGCATCAGTGGTCCAGGACCAGAAGCGCGGCCACCCATGGTTTTAAGTCTGGCCCCAAGTGGTCGGACCAAAGAGTAATCAAACTCAATATCATTACCATCCATCCAAGTCTCCATCGCTTTAACAAAAGCGTTGGCCCAACCCTCTTTAGAGTCGGCCACAATGTGCGTGGGCAACTTTTTATTAGTCTGGCGCTTAATAATTGGGAATTGTTGGGCGGTAATTGTTTCTACCGAGTAGCCAACGCCACAACCATTCATCGATAAATACATAATCTCGCCTAAATCACGCGGTTTAGCTGGGGCAATGTAAGAACAGTTGTAGCCCACCGCGTTAGAGGCACGCGCCGCTTGGCCAGCCCCCCACATTAAACGCATGGAGGGCATGATCTCTTGTTTTAAAATGGCCTCGCGTAGCTCGGCATACTCGGCCTCTTTTAATTTATTGCCTAAATTCTCGCGCATAAAAGCCAAGTAACGGTCCACCGTTTCTACCCAAGTCTCGCGACGGCCCTCCTCGGGGATCCAACGCGAGTACGAGCGGAAGTAAACGAACTCGGCAAAAGAATTGCGGAAGTATTTACGACTCTCGGCGGTTAACTTTTTAACTTTTTCTGGTACCTCACCCCGCGACTGACGCGCCTCGGCTCGTCGTTGACGATAAAGGATGTAGGATTTAGCCGTAGTCGCAAATTGTTGGAAGATAAGCTCCTGCTCCACCAAGTCTTGGACCTCCTCCACTGTCACCACGTGATCCTTAGGCGCGTCTTTGAGTCCAGACACAGCCTTTTTAGCTACCGCCGTAGCTACTTTGTTGGCCTCCTTCTCTCCGCCCTCGCTGCTAGCCTTCATCGCCTTCCAAACGGCTTGGGTAATTTTGGCCAAATCAAATGGCACGATTGTTCCATCGCGTTTGCGAACAGTTTTAAGAGTTAGGGGCGACTTGCTAGCACTAGAGCGGGACTTGGCCATAATAAAAATAAAAAATTAAATTAGTAATTTTTGAAAGTTAGTTCATTTTACCTCCAAACTAGTTAGAACAACTTGGGGATAACCACTAAAAATGGGTGTTAGAAAATAAAAAATCGCTGACGTAAACCAGCGATTTTAAATGAGCCTTAAAACGCAAGACAGATTAGACCTCGCTCGGACGAGAAATGAGCAAAGAGAGGAAAATGATAAAAGTTAACCCCGCCGAGAAGAGACAATAAGCGCACCAAGCCTCCAAAACTTGCCATTGGATGTAAATAAGAATGGCGTAAGAGAAGACGCCAGCAGTAGTTAGTCCAAAAGCCAAACCTAATACGCCACGACGCCTAAAGAGAGTGAAAATAAGCGCTAAAATAATTAAGGTTAAGTAATAGAGCACTCCCCACAAGGCCAGCGGCAAGCCAGCAAAGGTGGCCAAAGGACTATTTAAAACCGTATCGCAACCACCAGTTAAGCTACAAGGGACTGAACCGCCAATATAATGCTTAACCGTTAAGTATGTAGCATCAAGCAAACCCAAAAAACCAAGGGTTAAGGTAATTTTAGCGGCTAATCGATCAAGCATAGGAATTAATTGGTAGGATTAGTACTAGTGGCGCTGGTGTAAGAAGTAATAAGAGCCTCAAACTCGTCTAAAGTGCGAGGATTTTTAACCCGCTCACCATTAATAAAGAAGCTTGGAGTAGAATCAACACCTGCGGCTACGCCGCCATCATAGCTGGCTTTAATTTTAGCCTGTAAAGAGGGATCTTTTAGATCAGTCGCCAACTTAACCATGTCTAAACCAAGCTCTTGCGCGTAAGTTTGGAAGATTGGCTCGTTTTTAGCGGCCGGATTAATAGTCCAAGAGTCTTGAGTGGCAAACAACTTATCATGCATCTCCCAAAACTTACCTTGCTTACCAGCCGCCTCAGCATACAAAGCGGCCAACTGACTAGAACGATGTTGCGACAATGGGAAGTGACGATAAACTAATTGAACGGTGTCTTGATTATCAGCCAACACCTTCTCAACCACCGGCTCATAAGCGGCACAGGCTGGGCACTCTAAATCGGAGTACTCCACAATAGTCACCTTAGGATTACCAGCACCACGTGACCAATCATCAGCTGAAACAGGGATAGTTAACTGACCAGTCGGACTATTGCTTGGAGTAACTCCAAGACTAGCCCAATAAGCCACACCAGCCACCAATAAAACAGCCAAAACCCCCAAACCGCCCCATAAAAGTTGTTTATTTTCCATATGCCCAATAGTCTAGTGCCGAGGATGAATTTTGTCCAACAACCAAGTAGTTAGCTCCATACTGGCGGGGAAAATGTTAAAAGCGATGGCGGTAGTAAACAAAACAAAAGACACTCGCGTATCCCAAAAAGAGATAATAATAGCTAAAGCCGCTAAAACTACCGGAGTTAAAATCCTAATGTTAGCCCGACGATTAGCACCGTGAGTAAGCTTGGCTGTGGCAATAGTTGGCGCGTGGAGAGCATAAGAGCGCATCCAAAAAAGAGACAAGCCAATGGCAATAATATTGGCACCATAAATAACAATTGCTGCCTGACTCTCACTGTAACGACCAAGTAAATAACTAGTAAAAGGCACTAGACCCACAAAAAATAAAAAGACAGCATTAATATTAGTCAGCCAAATATCAATACCCTTAGCAAAACCAGAGATAATATAATTGTGCGCTCGCCAATAAGTAAAAAGAACTGCGAAGGAGAGGATGTAAGCCAAAAGTGCAGGTAGAGCACCTTTAATAATGTCGTTTATGGCGCCAATGTCTGGTTGACCAGAGAGAGCTGGGATCCGCAACTCTAAAACTAACAACGTCATAACGATGGCAAAAATGCCATCGGCCAAATTCTCCAACCGCGACTGCTTCATATAAAATTATTATACCCTAACTGCGTAAAATTTTCTCCTCCTCGCCGGTTAAATCCACTAAAGTTGAGGCTTTACCCGCACAAGGTCCAGCATCATCATAAAAATCAACCTGCTCACCAAAATAATTTTTAGCCTGCTCAATAGTCTCGGCCGGTGGCTCACCCTCTAAGTTAGCGCTCGGCGCCACTAATGGACCAGTTTGTTTTAGCAAGGCTTGTAAATTTGGGTCGGCGGGCAGGCGGAAGGCAATTTTACCCGTGCCCGCATGGAGATAAGAAAAATTTTCTACCTGCCAAGGCGATACGGTTAAAATAACACTCATTGGGCCTGGCCAATGTTTAGAGAGCCACTTATCTTGCCAATTACTCAACACCACTCCAAATTGAGCTAAATCAGCCTGATCCGCAATTAAAACAATTAGAGCTTTTTTAGGGTCGCGTTTTTTGAGGGCATAAATTTTGGCCACAGTTTCAGGTTTTAAAGCCGAGCCCACTAAACCGTAAATAGTGTCGGTCTTTAAAACCGCTACCCCACCCTGTTTTAAAATAGAAGTTAGTTGAT
>CAYVQX010000031.1:0-5208 GCA_964453715.1 uncultured Candidatus Saccharibacteria bacterium
GGGCGGTAGATACCACCCTCTTTTTTAACTAATTCATCATGCTTACCCATCTCGGCTATCTGACCATCTTTAAAAACAAGGATTTTATCGGCTCGTCTTACGGTGCTTAAACGATGAGCAATAATAAAGGTGGTCCGGCCAGTCATTAGTTCCTCTAAGGCTTTAGTAATAAAGTGCTCACTCTCGGCGTCTAGAGCTGAAGTTGGCTCGTCTAAAATTAAGATTTTAGGATTACGCAAGATGGCGCGGGCGATAGCCACACGTTGCTTTTGGCCCACGGATAATTTTACCACCCGCTCGCCTACTACCTGCTTCCATTTTTTAGGAAATTTATTTATAAACTCTAGAGTATGGGCCATTTTAGAAGCCTTCTTGATGTTTGCCATTGAAGCTTTAGAATTGCCGTAAGCAATGTTATTTTTGATCGTAGAATTAAACAGTACGACCTCCTGTGGAACAATTGCCATGTTAGTCCTGAGCCAATTTAAATCCAATTTATTAGTTGTAATATTATCAATTGAGACTGACCCACTTTGAGGTAAAAAATATCCGCCGATTAAATCTATAATAGTGCTCTTACCAACTCCTGATTGGCCGACTAAGGCAACTGTCTCTCCTGGCTCAACTTTAAAACTAATATTGTTAAGAACTGGTTTATTATTCTCATACTGAAAGTTAACGTCTTTAAATTCAACCCTACCCATAAAATCCTTAGATGGAGTCTTGCCAGAATATTTTTCTGGTTTAATGGAAATAATTTTATCAGCATTTTCTATAGCAATTAATCCCCCTTGTAGCCAGCGCCACCACCCACTTAAATTGGCAAACGGTCCAAAAGATAAACCAACATAACTAACAAATGTAATAAGATTACCAACCGTCATGCTTCCGGACCTTATTAAAAACATTGAAAATCCTATGACCGATAGTTGGGTCAAGGATATGGTAATTCTTTGCCAAGTAGAAATACGGTTGTTTAAAAAATTTAGTTCTAAATCCTTAGCGCTAGCAAAGTGATAAGCCTTTTTAATTAAACTTTTTTCATAATTCTCAGTAGACGAGTGTTTTATGGTGATAACTGACTCTATTGCCTCATAAGCTTTGTCATAAGCATTATTCCAACGTTTGTTTGTCTGTTTTTGTAAAACGGTAGTTTTACCAAGATTTCTAAATAAAATAACACAATAAAAACTCACTCCAATTAAAATAATTATTGCCAGCCTCCAACTTAAATAAAAAGCTATGCTAAAAGCAAAAATTATAGTTAAAAATTGAGGAACTAAATTTATAACCCACTGGCTTAGAATGTTATCAAGTGAATTTCCAGCCCTAGAAATAACACTAGTAACAATACCGGTCCGCCGTTTTTTATGAAAAGATAATGGAAATATAAGGAGTGAGGACCAGGCATTTATCATAAAATCATTAAATACATCTAACCCTAATTTAGCACTGTAATTACTATTTATTCGTTCAAACAAGAAGGCTGCGAACTGAATTAAAAACCATAATCCTACTATCCAAAAAATAAATGGAGTAAAAATATTGTCATAAATTTTACCTAAAACATAAGGGGCAACAGCTGTTAGAATAGAATTAATAACAGAGAAGGTAATCAATAACAAAACTACCTTTTTATAAGGTTTAATCAATTTAAATACTGCCGATAACCCTCGGCGGTAAACAAGATACTTTTTATTTTTAGACATTTATAAACTTACAAATCAATTCCAACGCGTTCACGTACTTCTTGCATCTTTAGTTTAGCAGATTGTTTGGCTTTTTCGGCGCCGGTTCTCAACAGGTCAATCACTTGCTCTGGGTTTTTGGCTAGTTCTTTACGCTTCTCACGTAAGGGAGAGATAAAAGCAATTATATCCTCAATTAAAGCCTCTTTAAGCTCTTTATATTTACCCTTCTTCTCCTCGTATAATTTCTCTAACTCCGCTTCAGATTTAAATAATTTATGGATTTGGTACACATTCTCGGGTCGCTCACCAGACGAGTCGGTTACAATACTCATGCAGAGTTTTTTAATCTCCTCATCCTCGGCAAAGAGCGGGATGGTATTACCATAACTCTTGCTCATTTTTTGACCGTCTAAGCCGGGCACAGTCTCTACCTCGCCTAAAATGAGAGGCTCAGGCAATTTAAAGGTCTCGCCAAAAATACGATTAAACTTCTCGGCGGTATCGCGAGCATACTCTACATGCTGTTTTTGATCCTTACCTACCGGCACAATATCGGGTGAGTAGAGTAAAATGTCGGCGGCCATGAGCATGGGGTAAGTAAAGGTACCAGCATCAATCTCCTTACGCTTAGCCTCGGCATCTTTATAAGCGTGAGCCCGCATGAGGTACGGCATAGTGGTAATACAGTCAAAAATCCAAGCTAACTCGGCGTGTTCAGAGATATCAGATTGTTTAAATAAAACTACCTTCTCGGGGTCTAGACCAATAGCTAAATAATCAAGAGCTAAGTTTAAAGTATCTTCTTTAAGTTTTTTGGAATCTTGGACAGTGGTAAGAGCGTGGAGATCGGCAATCATGATATAGGCCTGATAATCATCTTGCAGACTTAAAAATTGCCGCATGGCGCCAAAGTAATTACCAACATGGACGAGGCCAGTTGGTTTAACGCCTGAGAGGAGAACCTTTTTATGCATAGGCCTATTCTAGCGGATTTAAAGCCGTTTGAGAAGCAAAATAAACCTACTACTTGCTTTTTTATAATTAATGTGATACAGTTTTGCCTTTAGCAGTTCTTCGACAATTAAATAAACAAAACTTCAAAATAAGGAGAGATCAGGATGAGGACGCTTAGGTTTATTTACCAAATGTACCAACCCTTTCAGCGAGCCATTATTACTAATGCTTGCTTACTGGTTTTGGTCCAGTTACTGGCTTTAATTAGTCCGTACCTGGTGGGTGCTACTCTGAATATGGTCTACCGCAAAGAGCCTTTTATGCTAATTGCGGAGATGATTGGGTTGATGGTTGTCTTTGGCTTTGTTAATTCTTTGGCCGGCTACTTTCAAGAGAAGTATTTGCTACAAAAAATTAATTTCACCATTGATAATCACATACAGGGTTTGACTTTAAACAAGCTTTTTCAGTTGTCTATAAGTCAGCACCGTAATCAATCATCCAACTTAACACGCACAGTGATTAATCGTGGTGAGAGTAATTTGCGAGAGCTGATGGATTTAACTGTCTATAATTTAATCCCCATCAGCTTGCAAATGCTTGTTACAATGATTGCTTTATTGGTGATCAATTGGCAGGCTGGCTTGGTCTTAGTGTTGGGAGTGTCTTTAACTTTGATAATTGGGTGGTTTATTAACAAACATCTTTGGCCGAGGATTAAGGCTATAAATGATTTGTTTAATGATGATGGCAAGGTTAGGAATGAAATATTCTCGGCGTTGTCCATTATTATGACCTATGCCCAAGAGCAGAAGATGTCGCATCGTTATAGTAAACGAGTTCACAAGAGTTCGGTTGAGGCTATTACCTTGTGGAGTGAATATATCTTTTTGGCCTATCTGCGTGATTTGGTCCAAATGTTCCTAAGGCCGGGGGTTTTGTTGTTGGTGGCATGGCAAGTTTACGCCGGAAAGTATGAACCAGGCCACCTGGTCATTGTTCTAATGTGGACTAATTACGCGCTCAACAATATTAGTTGGCTCCCCCACTTCCAGCGACGAGTGATGCGAGGATGGGCGCCAATCAAAAATTATCTCGCTATTTTCGAGATGGAGACCAATGTTCCTTTACCTGATCCGGGTGTCTATATAAACGATTTAAAGCACTCGATCAAATTGGAAAACGTTTCCTACTCCTACCCCGTTGGCCAAAAAGATCACTATGTTAAGGGTGAGGTTACTGCTGATTTACCCAAAGAGCCAATGGTCGTTCTGTCTGATATTGATTTGACGATTGAGGTCGGTGAGAAGGTAGCCTTGGTTGGTGAGTCTGGGTCCGGTAAGTCTACCCTAGTCAACTTATTGATTAGGTCGGCTGATCCTGATAGTGGTCGGATTTTGATTGATGGCCAAGACCTCCGTGAATTAAATTTGGAGTCTTGGCTCCACTTGATTGGCTCAGTCGAGCAGGATGTATGTCTCTTTGACACCAGTGTCCGTGAGAATCTTGTCTTCGGTCTTAATGGGAAAGCGGAGACAATAACAGATGAAGAATTGATGGAGGTTGTTGAGTTGGCACGCATTGATCAGTTTTGGGATCGTTTAGAAGACGGTCTTGAAACAGAGATTGGCGAAAAAGGAGTTAAACTCTCGGGCGGGGAACGTCAGAGGATGGGTATAGCTCGGGCAATTATTAAAAACCCAGCAATCTTAATCTTTGACGAAGCCACCTCTCATCTTGACTCGCGTAATGAGCAACTGATTCAATCAGCTGTCGACGACGCGATTAAAGGTCGGACAGCTGTTTTTATCGCTCACCGCCTCTCCACCATCCGCGATGCCGACAAAATTGTGGTAATGCAGAAAGGTCGGATTATCAGCGTTGGTAAGCATGATGAACTGATGAATTCCTGTGATGTTTATCAGGAGTTAGTATTAGCGCAAAGACTTTAGTTTTTAGATCTTTTAACCCCGCCGGAGCATACCATGCTCCGGCGGTTTTTTTTTGTATTAAGAAATTTAGTTGTAATAAAAAAGACCCTAGCTTATTTTGAATAAGTGTCGGGTCCCGAAAGGAGGTGTATGCTGGCGGGGAGCTGCGTTGACTTAACGGAAGGAGAATCAGCGGAACAAGTAAGAGCTCAAACCCGCCAGCACATCTATACCATATCACAAGTTGGAGTATACTGCAAGAATGTATCTAAAAGTTAAGGCTGTGGCGGGGGCTAAAAAAGAGAGTTTAAAACAAACTGGGCCTAACCGGTTTGCTATAAATGTTAAAGCTCCGGCCGAGCGTGGTCTGGCTAATAAAGCAATTCTTACTATCCTCGCCGCTCATCTTAAACTCCCCATCTCTCACCTCCGCCTAATCTCCGGCCATCACACCCCCAGTAAACTAATTAGTGTGAGAGATAAATAATTTTTACAACCCTTCTTGTTTTAAATCTTCAATTAGTTTTTTTGCTTTGGTGGAGATTTTGGTTGGAGTTGGGATAATTACTTTAATCAGCAAGTCACCGCGTTTGCTACCTTTAGCCCCCACTCCCTCACCTTTAACTCGCAAG
>CAYVQX010000032.1:0-2258 GCA_964453715.1 uncultured Candidatus Saccharibacteria bacterium
CTATAATAAGTTCCCAATAAACCAGTACCGGTACCTAATACACCTGCCGTATTAATGTCATAAAAACCATTACCAATAGAGGCACACTCAAAGGTTCTTGGATCAGCACTAGCAATATATCTGGCCCCCTTCATTTTAGCCGCCATAGCTGATGGATTATTATAATCACGACGGACGTCATCGGTTAAGCCCCACTGACCAGAGGTACTATAAACATTACTTTGGTCAAAATACATAAACAGGTCACCATCGCCACAGGCATACCATTGAGCCAAGTAGCCCTTGGTAATATTTTCCATCCGTGGGTCATAACTAGCGGCCACTTTATTGGCAATATTAGTTGACCCCTGTCCTAAATCGGTACCACCCTCATAAGTAACATTTTTAATTCCATAGGTCTGCGCTAGGGTGTAGAAGTAAGAGTGACGAGAGGCATCAGCTAAGATATCACCACCCATACGATTATTAATACCGTCCTCTACCGAGCCAGAACCGGTTAAAATACTGTCCACCGAGCCAGTATCGGCATTAGTGGCACCATAATAAGGAGCATTCGCCACACCGTAGATGTAATAATTAACTGGATTTGGATAAGACCTACTCAACCAAGCCAAGGCGCTAGCGGCGGCTGAATAACGAGCGGACTGATCGGCAAAAATTGGTCTAATCCTCGTCATCATGGCGGCATCACCAAAGACTGAACGGAAAATATTAGATATATCAGCTAACTTTTTAATAGTTAGATGACGAGTCCAATATAAATCATTATTAATGTCAGATTGATTAGTATCTAAGCGTGGAGTTTGACCAGAATTAACATAAGCTATAGCCTCATTTCTAATATCTTCATCTTGTTTAAAGATAGCGTTCCAAACCTCGTTACTAAACTCAAGATAAACCTTGCTATTAGAATTTAAGTTAGTCTTTAAGTAATTGGCTAAACCGGTAACATAATCAGCCGAGGCGGTATGTGGGATATTAATCCATAAGTCTTTACCAGTTGTGTTGGCCAAATCTACCGCCCACTCCACAGCGACTCCATTACCAATTTCAATACCTTTATCCTCTTGGAAGTCTTGGATAGGATCATTTTTACCTGGCCGATCAGACCAATTTACAATTTTCTTACGCGCAGTTTGATTACTAAACCAGTTAGTCGCCTGGAAGTCCATTAAACGGATAGTAGAGAACGGTTTAATCGACTCTAAAAATTCATTAGTAAAGACTTGTGAGGTAGTTAGTGGGTAGCCTGGACGATAAAGTTTAATATTAGTGATCGGTAAGCCATTTGTGCCAGAGAAGTAGAGGCGTAAATCAATAGCGCCAGCACCGACTACTACTTGAGCGGTAGTTACACCATTAGCATAAACCAAGTTTTGGACAGAGGCCGATGATTTAAGAGCCGAGGCGCTAACATTGGCCTTACCGGTAAATGATAGCGAGTAAGTACCACTAATATCTGGGTCATTACTATCTTTAACTTCATTTAAACAATTCCAATTAGCGTCATAAGATAAACAACGACGATTTGAGTCTTTAATAACAATGACGTTAAAGTCACCAATTGGCCAACCAGCGGCAGTATAACCACCGGTTGCATCCCAAAAACCGCGAGCAGTTTTAATAGTATCCACAAACATGTAAGCTCTTTGCCAGTCAGTCATTTGCTCTAAGTTAATACCCAACGATGGCTTAGCCAAACTTGAAGTTGAGGCAACTGGTGTAGGTTGGAACAATCGGAGGAAGGCGTCAGCCGCCCAACCAACCAAACCGCCAAAATCAATCTTCCACCAGTTATAACTATCGGCGCTTAAGCCCGATAAAGAATCACTTTGGACGGTGCCAGTATCACCGCTCGTTTTTGTTCCTAAAATAGAGTAGCTAGTACCCGGGCCACTCCTCACATTAAGAGTGGTAACACCAGGGGTTACCTCTACCTGATCACCAGTACTAAAGGTGGTTGAGAGCGGCGCCGCCGCGCTAATAGTTAATGAGACATTGGTGCTAGCTGTTTGACCACCACCAACCGCATTAATAGTAAAGTTGTAAGTACCCACCGGAGCGCTACCTAAAGCAGCCAAGCCTAAAGCCACACTACAAGTTGAGGCGCCAGTGGCCAAAGAGGTGCAAGTGGTTGGATTAAAGGTGCCAGTTACACCAGTTGGTAAATTGGCGGTACTAAGGGTTACAGTTTGAGCGCTATTACTTTGGGTAAAGTTAACCGTCACATTGGTTGAAACAACAGTACCCTGAGCCAC
>CAYVQX010000032.1:2358-5003 GCA_964453715.1 uncultured Candidatus Saccharibacteria bacterium
AGGAATATCACGCACATTAAGTGGTCCACGAGTAACTTTAACACCATCACCAATAGCAAACTTGCCATTAGTTACTGGTGTGGCAATTGGAGTAGTAGTCGTGGCGGTAACGGTTGTAGCCGTAACAGTTAAGTCAAAAGCGCTAGTCCTAACTAGACCAGCACCAGTCTGGCCAGTAACAGTTAATTTATAAGTACCAGCCGGAGTAGTGGCGCCGGCAGTAACGGTTAAATTGCTTGTACAAGTTGTGTTAGGCGTACAATTTGTTGGGTTAAAACTAGCGGTAGCACCAGTTGGTAAACCACTAATACTTAAATTAACTGC
This sequence comes from uncultured Candidatus Saccharibacteria bacterium, assembly GCA_964453715.1. Lineage (GTDB taxonomy): Bacteria > Patescibacteriota > Minisyncoccia > Phycocordibacterales > XYD1-FULL-46-19 > JAGORB01. The sequence continues at coordinate 2,683 of CAYVQX010000032.1, forward strand.
CTCGGCGGTGCCAGCATTTTTAGTTACCGTGATTACTTGAGCCGAGGTGGTCTGACCTTGAGCAATAGATTGCGAGGTAAGATAAGACAAGGCAAAGTCAAAAGCAGTTGTTACTGGCGCCGTGGTCCCACCAACTAAAGTATATTGATAAGCGCCAGTGGTCCAACCAATTAAAGTGCCATTTTTATAACTAACCTTCCACCAATTAAAGCCCTCATTATAATTAGGACCGTCTAAAATAACACCTTGATCATTAGTGTTGGCCGTACCAACAATACTAGCAGTCAAACTTGGGTTACTGCGGATATTAACTGGCCCTTGAGAAACAACAATCGTTGCCCCAATGTTAAACACAGTGCTAGGAGTACCACCAGTGGTAACAGTGGCAGGAGCCGGTTTGGTATAAGTTAAATAAAGAGATGGGACCAAATTGTTGGCCACACCATTAACCGCCCCAAAGTTAGTTGGCCAAGTACCAAAAGTTTGGAAGTGCCATTTATAAGTACCACTGCCAGTGGTGTAACTTAAAACGTTGTTACCCGAGATGTTGGCGGTGGTATTAAAGGTTAACCAATAAGTGGTATTGGCTTTAAGATTAGCGGCAATTGGCAAGGTGTACCAACCGGTTGAACTAACCGATTGATTAGGACCAGAGGCAACTAAGTCGCCCGGATTGCCGGCATTATCGGCATAAATAGCCAAACTATATTGAGAACCAGCCTCGGCCTTAGCAATATAAACCGACATTGAGATGGCCGTGCCATCCTCGGTCATAGTAAACGGGAAGGCGCTTAAAGCATTGCGGTTAGAATCATCGGTTTGAGTCCCAATAACGTTATTGCCCAAAATGGCCTCAACCACTCCCGCCGCGGCCCCCAACTGACTCTTTGGCTCAACAACTGGCTGTTTAAATAAATTATTATCTTTTAAGTAGAGGTAACCGCCAGCAATAATGAAGGCTAGGAGGATTACACCTAGGACCTTGAGCCAATAAGATTGATTCATAAAAAATTTGGGTTGGGCAATTAAATTTTAATAACCGCGGATAAAACCGCTGGCCACATTATAACTTAATTAAATTGGTCTTGCTTGATAAGTAATCCCCAAAATAAAGCCTTTTTAGAGATTTGACTTAAGGCCTCCTTTAAGCTATAGTGGCGGACACAGGCTTTGAGTCGCAATTTTAAGATCAACCACCAAATTAACGCTTCCCAACTCCGGGTCATTGATGCCGAGGGGGACAATTTGGGTGTTATCAGTAAAAGCGAGGCCCTCCAAAAGGCCGAGGCGGCCGGTTTGGACCTAATTGAGATCTCCCCTGGGGCTGTGCCGCCGGTGGCCAAGATCATGGATTATGGTAAGTTTTTGTACCTCGAGAATAAGAAGGATAAGCAGACTAAGAGCAAAGCGGCTCCGGCTAGTGAGTTAAAAAGTCTCCAGGTTAAAATTGGGACCGGCACTCACGATTTAGAGCTAAAAGCCCGCCAAGCCTCCGCCTTCCTCAAAGAGGGGCATCGGGTTAAGGTTAACCTCTTTTTACCCGGTCGGGCCAAATATTTGGATAAAAAATTTTTAGAGGAGCGCTTAGAGCGATTACTTAAGCTCTTAACCGAGGATTATCGCCTCGCCTCCCCGCCCGAGAAGAGCCCTAAGGGCCTATCCACCATCATTGAGCGAGCCAGCAAGAAGAATTAGACCAAAACTTAAATTAATATATGAAAACTAATAAATCATTTTCTAAGCGTTTGCGCGTAACCCGCCGGGGTAAGATTTTAGCGCGCAAGTCTGGTAAAAACCACTTTAACGCTAAGGCTCCTCGGAGCAGTCAGTTGGCCGGCAAAAAGCCTCAAGGTATTACCATGAGCACTAAGAGTCGCCACCGATTTTTAGCCAATAGTTAATTTTAATTTAAACCACTACCATGTCACGAGTAAAACGAGGAACAATCAGTAATAAACGCCGTAAGAATGTCTTAAAAAAGGCTAAGGGTTATCGCTTTGGCCGCAGCACTAAAGAGCGTGAGGCTAAAGTAGCTTTAATTAAAGCTGGCGTTAACGCTTATCGCGATCGCCGCTTAAAAAAGCGCTCGGCCCGAGGCCTCTTCCAAATTAAAATTAGCGCCGCCGCTCGCGCCCACGGTATGTCTTACAGTGTGTTTATGGGCAAACTTAAGAAGACGGGCTCACTCTTAGATCGTAAAGTTTTGGCCGATATGGCTCTCAATGAGCCTAAAGCCTTTGAGCGCCTCCTCACCCAAGTTAAGTAGAAAAAAGCCCTTAGAATTCGACTTTCCCTATCGCCTGGGAGAATTCTAAGGGCTT
>CAYVQX010000033.1:0-4973 GCA_964453715.1 uncultured Candidatus Saccharibacteria bacterium
TAAAAGTGGTAGACTGGCCGTATTAAATTATGAGTCCAAAAACAATTATCTTAATGGGTCGGGCGGGGAGCGGTAAGGGTACCCAAAGCGCCATTTTAAAAGAGTGGTTATCTCAAACCGGCCGACCAGTTTTTTATTTAGAGACGGGAGCTAAATTCCGCGACTTTATGAGTAAACCGGGTTATACCAGTGGTTTAACCAAGTCGGTGGTAGAGTCGGGTGGATTAGTCCCATCGTTTTTAGCCGTGTGGAATTGGGGTAGCTCGTTAATTGATTACTTTACCGGTGAGGAACACTTGGTGATTGACGGCACTCCACGGATGCGTGGCGAGGCTGCAATGTTTATGGAGGCGCTTAATTTTTATAATCGTTTGCCGGTATTATTTATCCATCTTAACGTCCCAGCTGAAGAGGTTACCAATCGCTTGCGTTTGCGTGGTCGAGTAGATGACACTGATGAGGGGATCAAAAAACGTTTAGAGGCCTTTGAGTCTGAGGTTTGGCCAGTGATTGAGTATTTTAAAACCGCTAATCAGGTAAACTTTATAGAGGTTAATGGTCATCAACCCATTGAGTCTGTAGCCGAGGAGATTAAACAGCGTTTAGAACCATACTTAAATGATTAAATTAAAAAGCCCAGAAGAGATAAAAATTTTACGTGCTGGCGGCCAAATTTTGGCCCAGACCTTAAAGCAGTTAGCGGCCGAGGTTAAGCCGGGCATTAAGACTAATGAACTTGAGCTCAAAGCCCGGGAGCTTTTAAGGGTGGCTGGGGCTGAACCATCGTTTTTAAATTATAAACCGGCCGGCTCGCGTTTAGTTTATCCTACCGCTTTGTGCGTCTCAGTTAATGAGGAGATTGTCCACGGTATCCCCAGTGAGCGAGAGCTAAAAGAGGGTGATTTAGTCACTCTCGACTTAGGCGTTAAGTATCAAGGCTTATTTACTGATATGGCTATTACAGTGCCGGTGGGCGAGATAAGTAGCGAGGTTAAAAAACTTTTAGCTGGCACCGAGGAGGCACTTAACGCTGGGATTAAAGCAGTTAAGGTTAATGGCCGAGTTGGCGACATTAGTGCTGCGGTAGAGGCAGTGGCCAAGCGTAATGGTTTTGGTTTGGTTACTGATCTTGCTGGGCACGGTGTAGGTTATGCGGTGCATGAGGAGCCGTATGTGCCCAACTTTGGTCCTGCCGGCAAGGGTGAGAAGTTGGTGCCTGGCTTAGTTATTGCGGTAGAGCCAATGTTTACTTTAGGCACCAGTAAGACTAAATTATTAAGTGATGGTTTTACTTTTATCACTGCCGATAAAAGTATCTCGGCCCATTGTGAGAAGACAATTGCGATTACTGAAGATGGTGTAGAGATTTTAACTAAATTATAAAGATTAAAATTTTATTTTATGACTACTCCCAAACCCGAGCGAACCTTAGTTTTAGTTAAATCAGACGGTGTTAAACGCGGTTTGGTGGGGGAGATTATTGGTCGCTTTGAGCGAGTAGGCTTACAAATAGTGGGTTTAAAAGTGGTACAGGTAGATGAGGCGATTGCCCTTAAACATTATGGTCAAAATGATGACTGGTTTGAGCGGGTGGGTGAGAAGATGCGTGCTTTTTACGAGCAAAATGGCCTAGATTTAAACGAGAGCTTACGTTTGGCCTCTAATCGCGAGTTGGGGGAGAAAGTTCAAAAGTGGAATATTAGTTATTTAACTGAGGGTAAGGTGGTGGCTATGGTCTTGGAGGGTTATGAGGCCGTGAGCTCGGTGCGGAAGATGGTTGGCGCTACTTACCCTAAAGATGCTTTACCAGGTACTATCCGGGGTGATTACTCGCAAGAGTCACCTTTAACCTCCAACTTAAATGAGCGCTCGGTGCGCAATTTGGTCCACGCTTCTGGCTCTCCAGCTGAAGCTAAGTTTGAAATTGAGCTATGGTTTAAAAACAACGAATTATTGGCGTAAATAATCCACTTTTTTAGAGGGTTTGACGTTTGGGAGAGAGGAGTATAATAAGGGTAGGTCATTTGGAATATTATCTAGATCAATTTATTTATTTCAGGGAGACTTAGATCATCCAGCGCTGTGGCGTTGCGATTGCGGTCACCCACCTAGGTTCTCCTAGGTAATACTCACAAATGACCAACTAAGAATCCCTGCCACTAAAAGGTGCGCAGGGATTTTTGGTCCAAGCCTTTTTCTGTTAAAATACAAGCGTGTTTACACGTACCTTCTCTTTAATTTTAGCTTCTTTACTTTTAATCCTTTTAGCTGGGCTTAATATTTTAGCCTTCCGTTATTTTTGGTATTGGCAGTGGTGGTGGTTTGATCTTTTAATGCATAGTACTGGCGGATTAGCCATTGGTTTAGTGGTTAACGCTCTTACTTGGCGCAATGGCGAGGCCGTAGTCTGGTGGAAGCCATTGGTTTTGGCCGCTACCTCGGCTTTAATTATTGGTTTGGGTTGGGAGTTGTTTGAGTTTACGCTAGATCGCTCGGCCAGATTGGCTGTGGTGGTTAAAAGTATGAAGACTTTGCAACTTGGTTGGTATGATACCGTTACCGATTTGTTGTTGGGTGTTATTGGCTCAATTGTCGGCGGTCTTTTAACTGTTGTTGGTCAGATCTCTAAAAATAAGTTAACTCAATAATATTAATGTCTAAACCACAAGTTAAAATTACCTTCCATGGTGGGACCGGTTTGGTAACGGGAGCCAACTTTTTATTAGAGTCTTTAGCTGGAGACGGCACTAAAGTTTTAATTGATTGCGGTTTAATCCAAGGGACCAAAAAAGAAGAAGAGTTAAACTGGGAGCCACTGCCTTATAAACCCAGTGAGATGACAGCTTTAGTGGTAACCCATGCTCACTTAGATCACATTGGCCGTATTCCTAAATTGGTTAAAGATGGTTTTAAGGGAGTTATTTACTCTACTCCAGCCACTAAAGAAATTGCCGCCCTCTCTTTGGAGGATAGTGTGGGCTTATTAACTCGCGAGGCCGAGCGCAGTGGCGATGAGGCTTTATACGAGGAGAGGGATATTAAAGCGGCCCTTAGCCTATGGCAAACCATCGATTATCATCAGCCGTTTAAAATCGGGCCCTTCTCGGTGGTGTATCGTGACTCGGGCCACATTTTGGGCTCGGCGATGGCCGAGTTTACGGTAGCTGGGCGTAAGATTGTGTTTACCGGTGATTTAGGTAACTCGCCGTCGCCCATTTTACCCGATACAGAGAAGATTACTGATGCAGATTATTTAGTGATGGAGAGTGTTTATGGTGATCGTAATCATGAGGATCGCAATGACCGGCGGGCTAAGTTGGAGGATGCCATTGAGGAGACCATGAAGCGTGGTGGGACCTTGGTCATACCAGTTTTCTCTATTGAGCGAACGCAAGAGATCTTGTTTGAGATTGAGCAAATGATTGAGCAATCGCGAGTGCCTTTAGTGCCGGTCTTTTTAGACTCACCACTTGGTATTAAAGTAACCGAAGTCTATAAAAAATATAAAGATGATTTAAATAAGGCGGCCAGACAAGAGGCGACGGGGGATGGAATCTTCCACTTCCCTAATCTACATTTAACTTTAAGTACGGAAGAGTCAAAAGCAATTATGCGTTCTAACCCGCGCAAGATTATTATGGCTGGCTCGGGTATGTCTACTGGTGGTCGTATTCTCCACCACGAGAAGAGTTATTTGCCCGATCCTAAAAGTACTTTATTGTTAGTTGGTTATCAAAGTGTTGGTACCTTGGGGCGTCTACTCCAAGATGGGGTAAAGCGGGTCAAAATTTTAGGCGAGGAGATTGAGGTTAAGGCCAAGGTAGATAATATCCAAGGTTATTCTGGACATAAAGACTCCGATCACTTGCTAGATTTTGTGCATCAAACTGGCGACAGGGTAAAAAAGGTGTTTGTGGTAATGGGTGAGCCTAAATCATCCCTCTTCCTCGTCCAGCGTATCCGCGATTATCTTGGTCTTAATGCCTCGGCACCTGTCCCGGGCGAGAGTGTAGAGCTAAGTTGGTAATGGTTGATATTTAACCTCTTTTATAATAGAGTCTTGAATGGAGAAATTAGGAAGTGGGAATATCGGGATAGGTCTTGTGTGCCTACATATCGTTCCCTATGCAAAGATGGTACTGGTAGAGTGAAACACTCTCTAAATAAAAGGACCAGCCATTGTTTCTTAAGTTTGGCAACGGCCTACGGCCTCCTTACCGGAAATTACTTGGAGTATCCTGATGGAAGAAAATGTTTTTATGAGGAACATTTAACTTTTATTAGGAAAAGAGAGTAATGTGATTTGGGAAACAGAATTCCCTGATCCCAAGGGTCTGGCATAGCCTAATTCTCCTTGCCCCTAGCGATCTGTAATCGCGGGGGCATTTTTATGTTACAATAAAATTAATTATGGAGGAGAACGATAAACATCATCATCAAAAAATAAAAATCTCTGTTTCTGGCGCGGCCGAGACTGGCCACTGTGGCCCCGGCTCAATGGAGAAGGCTAAAGAGTTGGGCGCCGAGATTATCCGCCAAGGGGCAATTATTGTAACGGGGGCCACGACCGGCTTCCCCCTTTGGGCGGCAATTGGCGCTAAAAACGAGGGTGGTGTATCTATTGGCCTCTCGCCAGCAATCTCTGAGCGTGAGCATGTAGAGCAATATAATCTCCCTATTGATTACATGGATTTAATTATTTATACCGGAGCTGGTTACTCGGGGCGAGATATTTTGTTAACCCGTTCTTCCGACGCCGTGGTGTTGGGTTGTGGGCGAGTGGGGACGATCCACGAGTTTACTGTAGCGTTTGAAGATAATAAGCCTATTGGTATCCTCCGTGGCCCATGGCAAACCGACCAAGTGATCCAAGATATTATGGATAAGGGTAATCGCCACAGCGATATGGTTATTTTTGACGACGACCCTAAAAAATTAATTGAGCGGATTATTGAGATGATTAAAAAGACTAA
>CAYVQX010000034.1:0-1556 GCA_964453715.1 uncultured Candidatus Saccharibacteria bacterium
AAAATATGCACTATCTGCAGTTGTAGCTCAACTGCTTATACTACCCGCCTCTCACGCGGTAGGTTGCCTGTTCAAGTCCCGTCCGCTTCGCCAACAATAATAGTATAATAAGTGTTAACATTATTATACTGTTTTACCTATTGTTAATTATCCTCTCCTTAGGAAATATTGCCTCATCAGCACTTATATCTACCGGCTGTAATTTAGGTGGCAACAACTTTGAATGTTATCTATACACACCACTTATAATTACTTTTGCCGTTACTAGCGTAGTTACAGCTACATTAATTATTAAGAATCTTCATAGTAAAAATAAGTTCTTCTTTAAGAAAATATTTCTCCCAACTATTATACCCACTGCCGTAAGTTCCTTTATTTTGTATGATTTGATCCTTAAGGGACCAGTTACTGAGTATTTAATAGATAACGTTTTATATTTTTTAGATGACTATTTTTCCGGCCTTGGTAATGAAGAACATTCTATAATGATATTTTCTGCATTATTATCTATATCTGCCCTCCTATATGTTTTGTGGCGCCGGGGACCATCAAAAAACTATTTATTAGTTTCCTTATTTTCTTTATCAATAATTTTACCTATCATTGTTTTATCTTTTGCCCGCTTTGGATAGCAACAGTTGAAAAGTAGCCCATTTTCCATTAGACTCTATAAAATCTTCAATATAGATAAAATAAAATGGAAAAATTTAATTTTAATCCAGAAGTTAACAAAAGCGAACAAGAACAAAAATCTTATTCTTTAAACCAAGTAAAAAAGTGGTTAAATGCCAGTATGCTGGTAGGTCTGTCATTGGTTGCCGTTGGTTGTGAGTCCAAAACTAACCACCAACCTGAAACCAAGCCAAACAAAATAGAATCTAAAGACATGTTTGATAGAGCAGAAGATCGAGCTGATAAAATTTTAGAAGAAGGTGAACAAGCAATACAAATTGCCAGAGATCACGGTTTAAATGTTAACGAAGGAGATAAAGTTTCCTACAAAAAGAAATATGGTCAGATTGTAGAGGTAGAAGTAAATGGACAAAAAATAGAGCTCGACCATAATTCCAAAATTGATCCTGATTTTAAATTTGAAAATGAAGATAAGAATGAATCAAAATCAGAGATTAAAACTAATCCAGATATTAATGACTTCTTAAAATAATTTACCAACTATGAATATTGACCGAGACGAAATAATTAAAGACTTAGGAATCAATAATTTAAGTATTGAGGATCAAAATTTAATTTTAAATAAATTAGAAGAAAAAATAACGGAGCAAATAAATTTATTTGTATTAAGCTCATTAACTGAAGAAGAGAAAGTGGATTATCAAGATGAGGCCAAGGCCCAAACTATCTTAACAAGTAAATTAACAAACGATCTCATAAAAACTATTGCCGGTAAAGTAATAAGGGAATTCAAACCCTATTAAAGGGGTTGAAAAGTAGCCCATTTTCCATTAGACTCTACAAGACCGCCAATGTAGCTCAGTTGGTAGAGCATCCCCATGGTAAGGGGAAGGTCGTCGGTTCAATCCCGACCATTGGCTCCA
>CAYVQX010000034.1:1656-3616 GCA_964453715.1 uncultured Candidatus Saccharibacteria bacterium
AGGGCAAGCCGCGGGGTGGAGCAGTCTGGTAGCTCGCAAGGCTCATAACCTTGAGGTCCTTGGTTCAAATCCAAGCCCCGCAACAATTTTAGTTAGAAAAATTAAATAAAGTGGAACTCGTGGAAGACTTGGCCAAAGAGGTCAATAATCCGCCTAGCCTCACGGCGTGTTAAATGTAAGTTTTGCTCGTGAGCAATGCGGTTGCGCATTTTATGCGCCTCCCAAGCTGCCTGTAGGGTTAAAAAGTCTGACGGCTCCACCGACTTTAAGCGCTCGCCTAAGTTATCGCCAATGTAACCCAACTTGGCCACCAATTCGTCTAAGAGTTTATCGGCCTCAATAATGGCCAACTTCCAATCGGACTCGTTATCGGACTCCATGTAAGTTTGGATATTATCCCAGCGCGCGTTGCGTAAAGGCTTGGTCTCCAAGTCACTAGGTAAAACACTGGCATATTTAATAGCGTCCTCCTCACGGAGATGTCTAATGCGCAAAATAAAATAAACAATCCCCACTACCAGAAGAGCCGATAAAAACAATAAAAAAATTAATAGACTAGATAAAAAACTAGCCAAGCCAGCACTTAAACCACCTAAACCAAAACCGCCCGTTAAAAAGCGATAAATTTGATTAAAAAAATACTCGAGGTTTAAAAAGTTAACGTCGTAAAGATGAGGCATGTATACCTCTATTTTACACCGGAAAAGCTCTCCACGCTCCGTGCGAGTGTGAACAAAGTGCTCTCCGCGCCGTGAGCAGCGGTAAATTGAATGCCGAGTGGCAAGCCACTCTCCGTTTTACCACTCGGTACCGAGATAGCTGGCACACCACCAATGTTTACCGGCACAGTAAAAATATCTTCTAAATACATGGCCAGTGGGTCACCAATCTTCTCACCAATTTTAAACGCTGGCCCTGGCGCCGTAGGCGTGGCAATAATATCAACTTGTTTAAAAGTTTTAGCGTATTCAGCCTTGATCATTTTTTGCACCGCCACCGCTTTATAATAAAACTCGTCGGCGTAACCAGCCGATAAAACATAGGTGCCTAAAATTATTCTCCGACGGACCTCACGGCCAAAACCCTCCCCCCGACTCTCATGATAATCACCTAGTAAATCCTTACCATCTTTATGCACGCCATAACGCAAGCCATCTAAACGAGCAAGATTAGTAGAGGCCTCGGCCGGCATTAACACATAATAACAAGCCAGCGCGTATTTAAATGAGGGCAACTCAATATCTACCAACTCATGACCCGCGGCCTTCAACTTTTCTAACGTCTCGTCAAAATTTTTCTTAGTCTCCTCGTTTAAGCCCTCGCTCACTAAGTCACGAGGTACGCCAATTTTAAGCTTAGCTTTAACCTCCGTTTTTTCTGTTGGGCTCCAACTAGTGGCGTCTAACTCATCTTTACCGCGGATAGTATTAAAAATTAATTCGGCGTCTTCCACCGTTTTAGCAATCGGACCAATTTGGTCGAGCGAGGAGGCCATAGCCATGGCTCCACGGCGCGAGACCGCGCCGTAAGTTGGCTTAAGACCCACCGTGCCACAAAAACTGGAGGGCTCACGTATCGAGCCGCCAGTGTCGGAGCCTAGCGCCGCTAGGGCGAGGTTGCCGCCGACGGCGGCGGCCGAGCCACCCGAGGAGCCACCCGGCACGCGATCGGGATCATGAGGATTACGCGTTACGCCAAAGGCCGAGTTCTCAGTGGAACCACCCATGGCAAACTCGTCCATATTAGTCCGGCCAAGGAAAAAAACCCCCGCCGCCTTTAACCGCTCAATTACAAAAGCGTCATAACTAGCCACATAATTCTCTAACAATTTAGACGCCGACGAGCATTTGCGCCCTTTAATTAAAATATTGTCTTTAATCGCCATCGGGATACCGGCGAGCTCACCAAGTTGTTCACCCGCCTTCCGCTTAGCATCAACTGCCTCGGCTTGCTCCAGCAC
>CAYVQX010000034.1:3716-4817 GCA_964453715.1 uncultured Candidatus Saccharibacteria bacterium
AGCCAAATCGGCCAACTTTTTAACCTCCTCGCGAGTAATCATAACTCTCCTATCCTACCACTTTTCCCCTTTTTATCAAAAAGAAAAGGCGCTCCCGTGGGGCGCCTTGGATACAAAACTTATTGGACCTATTTGACCCCGAGCTCGAGCCGGATCAACTTGACCAGGCTTTTGAGAAACTTCTCCTCATTAAGCCCCGATGACCCACTGCCGAGACCATTTCCATGAACGATTTCCATGATGTTCTCGATAATACATGCCGTAGCACTCCCTTCGGGAAGTTGAAGGTGATATTGAAGAAGTTCGCAAATCACAAAAGCGCTGGGCGATTGATCAGCCAACTTTTCGAGAAAATCGAGTTGTTCAGAGATGGACAACTCCGCAAAGCGTTCGGGAATAACATCTTCGGACCATCTTTCAAGGACAATACAGAAGTCACTGGGAGCTTCTTCCACCATCATCTTGTAAATGAGGCAAAGATCCACAAGAGTGATGTCAGAGCGTTTAGGAATCAATTCTTCAAGGTTATCACAGAAAAATCCATCTTCCTCCGAGGTCTTCCCCTCAGAAAAGCGGTGACACAACTCAAACAATTCTTCCTTGGAAACAGTGAGGATTTTCTCCTCTGCCTCACTCATCTGACCTGCCATCGATTTTCTCCTTCCAGTTATGGCTATAAGCCGTTATTTACCCAATTCAAAGAACTACTCATATTATATCACATTATATCAAAAATGCAAGCATTCTATTTTCCCCCTTTTTTATCAAAAAGAAAAGCGTCCCCTGGACGAAGCCAGAGGACGCGTGATTGAATAGTTCACCTCAACGCTAGTATAGATACCAGGAGATGCAACCAGAACATATTGACCGGATAGAGAAACTCAATCATTTTTCCCTTCCTGAGTTCTACTACAAGGAATTGAAGGACAAAGGTGGCGGACCAAATAAACCAGACGAAGGGCGGCTCACAGGAAGGATCCCTGATAATTCCAAGTACCGTCGGTATAAAACCTATTGTTAAGGCAATTTCCAAGATAATCTGTACCACTGCCCCTCGAATACTCTCAGAGCTGTATCGAATCCGGCATCGTAATGCCTTAA
>CAYVQX010000035.1:0-4523 GCA_964453715.1 uncultured Candidatus Saccharibacteria bacterium
CCCCCTTTCTTGCCGCCCAAATCTTTAATATAAGTCCGTTCCATATAAGGTTTATAAATTAATACCTACTTGTTCCTTAATCTCAGACATTTTGGTGCTAGCTACAGCTTTAGCCTTTTCGGCGCCGGTTCTCAACAGGTTAATTACTTGCTCGGGGTTTTTGGCTAGTTTTTTACGCTTCTCACGTAAGGGAGTAATAAAAGCGATTACATCCTCAATTAACGCCTCTTTAAGCTCTTTATATTTACCCTTCTTCTCCTCGTATAATTTCTCTAACTCCGCTTCAGATTTAAATAATTTATGGATTTGGTACACATTCTCGGGTCGCTCACCAGACGAGTCGGTTACAATACTCATGCAGAGTTTTTTAATCTCCTCATCCTCGGCAAAGAGCGGGATGGTATTACCATAACTCTTGCTCATTTTTTGACCGTCTAAGCCGGGCACAGTCTCTACCTCGCCTAAAATGAGAGGCTCAGGCAATTTAAAGGTCTCGCCAAAAATACGATTAAACTTCTCGGCGGTATCGCGAGCATACTCTACATGCTGTTTATTGTCTTTGCCTATTGGTACGACATCAGCGCTGTAAAGAAGAATATCGGCAGACATTAATACTGGATATGTAAAAAGTCCTGCATTGGCTTCTTTTCCTTTTGCTACTGCATCCTTATAGGCATGGGCGCGTTCTAGATATGGTACTGTAGTAATGCAATCAAAAATCCAAGCTAACTCGGCGTGTTCAGAGATGTCAGATTGTTTAAATAAAATAACCTTTTCCGGATTTAGGCCGATGGCTAAATAATCTAAGGCTAAATCTAGAGTGTATTGCTTTATTAATGGGGCATCTTTAAGTATTGTTAAAGCGTGGAGATCGGCAATCATGATAAAAGCATTGTAGTCATTCTGCAGGTCTACAAATTGCTTCATGGCGCCAAAGTAATTGCCAACATGTGGCCGGCCAGTTGGTTTAACGCCTGAGAGGAGAACCTTTTTATGCATAGGCCTATTCTAGCGGATTTAAAGCCGTTTGAGAAGCAAAATAAACCTACTACTTGCTTTTTTGTAATTAATGTGATACAGTTTTGCTTTTAGCAGTTCTTCGACAATTTACACAATCAAGTCTAAAAATAGGAAAGGGTGAGAAAATGTTTAAACGAGTTTTGCAGGCTTATGGACCATTCCGTCGGAAGGTCTTGCCAATTTTCTTTTTTCTTTTAGCTTTTGAGATTTTGGATCTGTATATCCCCTATCTCTTTGGTCGGGCAGTTGATTTGGTCTACAAACAAGTTGAGTTTAAGCTCATCTTGGCAGTAATTGGTTTAGCTGCCGGTACCTCCTTGGTACGGCAGCTCCTCTCACAGCTAAAAGATTTCTACGAGTTGCGCAAGATTGACTATCGCCTAGATAACTATATCCAACAAGGGACTTTGGCTAAATTGGCTGAACTATCCATTGGCCAGCACCGAGATAAAAGCTCTGGTGTAGCTGAGTCAACAATTACTAAGGGTGAGAAGGCGATGAAGATGGCAACAGAGATCATACTTTATCAACTTTCTCCCCTAATCTTACAGATCATTATCACTAGCGTAGCCTTGTTTGTTCTTGATCCTCTAACGGGCTTAATTTTGGCTTCAGGTATGGCTTTACATATCACCATTAGTTTATTGATCGGCCGCCGATTTATTGGGCCGATTAAAGAATCAATGGACATGGATGATAAAGACTCTGGGCGGCACTTGGAGATTGTAGGGGCTATGCCCTTAATCATTGGTGAAGCACAGGAGAAAAGGATAACGAAAGAGTTTGTTGACCGTCTGGAGAATACCGCGATCTTTAAAGTTAAAATTTGGACCAATTACATTTTGTGGAACTTGGTCCGTAATATCTTGGGCTCGTTGTTGCGTCCAGCGGCGGTGCTTGTTGCTGTGTGGCAGACTAGTAAAGGTACTTATGGACCTGGTCATATGGTGGTGGTGCTAATGTGGGCAGGACATGCTATTGCCAATATTGGCGCTATGCCCTACTTTCATCGTAACTTATTAAACCACTGGGGCTCGATTAAGAATTACTTTGCCCTTTTGGATATCCCACCACGGGTTAGGTTGGCCAAAACCCCACTTCCTTTTTCTGGTCTAAAAACTGGCATTGAGCTAAGGGATTTATCTTTTAGTTACGATCCAGAGATAGAAGGAGAACCGCCAAAAACTGTTCTTAAAGGGATTAATTTGTTTCTGCCGAAAGGTAAGAGGATTGCCCTTGTGGGTCCATCTGGTTCAGGTAAAACTACCTTGGTTAACTTGCTCCGTCGTGGGGATGACCCCTGCTCAGGTGAGATCTTGTTTGATGGGGTTAATTTAAGAGAGATAGACCTTTATCAATTAAGATCGCGTATTGGGTACGTTCAACAGCAGGTGACCTTGTTTGATGACACCTTAGGAGAAAATATCAAATTGGGTCTGAATGGTAATGTTAACAAGATTACCAATGATCAATTGGATCGAGTTGCGAGACAAGCTCGGATTGACCAATTTTACCATCGGCTTACCAAGGGTTTCGATACTCTTATTGGTGAAGATGGGATCAAGCTCTCCGGCGGAGAGCGTCAGCGGGTAAGTATTGCCCGAGCTCTTGTTAAGGACCCGGATATTTTGATTTTTGATGAAGCGACTTCAAATCTCGACACAGAGAATGAGGCGATCATCAAACAGTCCATTGACGAGGTAGTGCAAGGGCGAACGGCAATATTCATTGCTCATCGTCTAAGCACTGTTCGGGACGCTGATTTGATTGTAGTTATGGATAGTGGAAGAATTGTAAGCACCGGCACTCATAAGGAGTTGTTGGGAGGCTGCCCGCTTTATAAGCGGCTCGTCAAAATGCAGGAATTGCACTAGATCTTTTAACCCCGCCGGAGCATGGTATGCTCCGGCGGTTTTTTTGTATTAAGAAATTTAGTTGTAATAAAAAAGACCCTAGCTTGTTTTGAATAAGTGTCGGGTCATTGGATGTGCCGGCGGGAGAGCCTGTCTAAAACGCGGAAGGAGATCCACATCAACAGAAAGGAGTAGCTCAAATCCCGCCGGCACCTCTATACCATATCACAACTAAAGGAAAAAGAAAAGGCTAATCGGCGGTCAACTTTTAAACAGTAGCATGGACCTAATTTCCCGGCCAATGTGTCGCAGTCGTCTGAATTTTGAGTTAAAGATAGCGTCAACTCCCCTTCCGTTTATCTCTTTACTCCTTTGCTCGTACCACTTAAGGAATTCAAAGCGAGTCCAACCCTCAAAATAAGGTACACCATAATCCTCATACTCTGTGCATTCCCCCATTAGATCAAAATTTCTGATTGCAACTTGAATTTGAGCCAACGGTATATCCCAAAGTTTGGCCAAGTATTCCTCAAGTTCACGATCTTGGCTTGATATCTCCTTTTTGTACCACCGCCAAAATCTTTTTTGGTCGATAAAAAGATCTTTGATAACCAAAATCATTACAATAGAAACAGCCAACCATATTGCTAAATTGGCAAAAAATGAAAGACTCATTTTTAATCCTCCCCTTTTTCTTTTTGTTCTGATTTTACGCTAGCATGAGAGAGGACCATACTGCAAGAGTTTGTTTGACTTAAGTATAAATATATATTATATTAAAAATAGTAAACAAGCGGGTAAAAAAGAGAAAAGGAGGCGTTATGATAGGCAATCCAGTCGTTGAAAATAGGGAGACATTTTTCCATCGTTTTAAAGGGTGTCTCCGGCCCGAGGATTTTAAAAATCTCGAGGCCGCTTACCAATTGGCTAAGTATGGTCATGGTCATCATGGCCAAAGGCGGGACTCGGGCGAGCGTTACTTTGAGCACTTGAGAGAGACCGCCCTCATCTTGGTGGATGAGCTTGAGGTAACCGATCCTGACTTGGTTATCTCGGCCCTGCTCCATGATATCTTGGAGGATACCTTCATCTTGGATGTCCAGATGATTGGCAAAATTTTTGGACCTCGGGTTGAGTTAACTGTAAAGACAGTAACTAAACCTAAAAAGGATGATCCGCGATTTTCAACAAAAGAAGATCGCTTAAAGGCCCACTTCTCTGGGATTTTAAATGGTCCGTGGGAGGCTCAACTGCTCAAATTGGTTGATCGTACTCACAATCTCCGGACCATTGGAGACTGCTCAATTGAGAAGCAACGCCGCAAACGGGATGAAACAATAAACGACGTCTTCCCTATTATGGAGGCGTTGACTAAGAGTCATCCCGAGTTGGGGTTAAAGGTTGAGAAACTTCTTTACGATGCTCTAGAGCCAATCTTGATGCTTTAAGCATCCATAACCACCCGTTTATCAAAAACGGCAGCCCGCTTGGACTGCCGTTTTATTTTTTTACAACCCTTCTTGTTTTAAATCTTCAATCAGTTTTTTGGCTTTGGTGGAGATTTTGGTTGGAGTTGGGATAATTACTTTAATCAACAAGTCACCGCGTTTGCTACCTTTAGCCCCCACTCCCTCACCTTTAACTCGCAAG
>CAYVQX010000036.1:0-4185 GCA_964453715.1 uncultured Candidatus Saccharibacteria bacterium
ATTGGTGCCGGAGGAGAGACTTGAACTCTCACGTCTTGCGACACACGATTTTGAGTCGTGCGTGTCTACCATTCCACCACTCCGGCCCGCCTAGCCTTAACGTCTAGTCGAGGCTGGCTCATTTCCCCATTTTACCCATTGCGGCCCAAAATGCAATTTGTTAAGCTAAGCATAGAAAGGGAGGAAGTATCATGGCTACCTCAAAAAGGTTCAAGCGTTCCCTTCACGGCAATAACTCAATCATTACCGAAGCAAAGCGTTTGGTCCAAAAATTAGGCAATCAAATACCCAACATCCGCATTACTCCATTGCCTAAAAAACAGGAGGACATTGATCCTGAAAAAATTTCTTCCCCCGTTGATCTAACTAGGGAGGGTAATCTTTTGACCTGCAAGGTAACAACCCCCAATTGCTCACAAACACTCCGGATTGTGAGTGATGACCACCGTCTAGTTACCGAGCTGTGTCTTAATTATAATGAACAAATGCTGGCTAAGTTAGAGGCCAGACTCGAGAGTTAGCATACTTCGCCCCGCCGCTCACTTGAGCTGGCGGGGCGCTTTTTCTTTTACATTTTTGTGTTAGGTTTAAATTAATGAACAAACTAATTATTATTACTGGCCCAACCGCCTCGGGTAAGAGTGATTTGGCCGTTAAACTGGCACGGCAATTTAAGAGTGAGATAATCTCCGCCGATTCTAGACAGGTTTATACCGGTTTAGATATTGGTAGTGGTAAAGTAACCAAACAAGAGATGAAGTCTGTCCCCCACTATCTTTTAGACGTCGCTAACCCTAAGCGCGTGTTTACCGTCTCGCAATATCAAAAGCTCGCCCAGAAGAAGATTAAGGAGGTCTGGCAAGGTGGTAAAACGCCCATTATTTGTGGTGGTACCGGTTTATATATTAGAGCCGCGGTAGATGGCATTGTCTTCCCCGAGGTGCCACCCAATTTAAAATTGCGTAAAGAGTTAGAGCAAAAGAGTGTAGAAGAGTTATTTAAAATTTTAACCAAGTTAGATCAAGAGCGCGCTCAAAATATTGATGCTAAAAATCCTCGTCGTTTAATAAGGGCTATTGAGATTGCCACCGCCCATGGCAAGGTGCCTAAGTTAGTGGCCAACCCTATCACCACCAACGATAACATCCTTTTTATCGGCTTAAATCCAAGTGATGAGATTTTAAAAAGGAAGATAAAATTAAGATTAGTTAAAAGATTAAAAGCTAAAGGTAAAAATAATTTAATTACTGAAGTTAAGAGATTGAGGAAGGAGGGTTTAAGTTGGCAACGCTTAGAGGATTTAGGTTTAGAGTATCGCTATGTGGCTCTCTTTTTACAAGGCAAGATTACTAAGGCGGAGCTGGAGGAGTTAATTATTAAAGAGAGTTGGCAATACGCCAAGCGTCAACTTACCTGGTGGCGACAAGACAAAAGAGTTAACTGGCTGTATAATCCTAAGTTGTATTACCAGCAAAGTAAAATATTATGTCAAAAATTCTTGATGTTAAAGCACGCGAGATCTTAGACTCTCGAGGTTACCCCACGGTTGAGGTTGATTTAATTTTAGAAGGTGGTTTTAAGGGTCGCGCCGCGGTCCCCAGCGGCGCTTCTACCGGCTCGCACGAGGCTATTGAGCTCCGCGATGGTGGCAGCCGTTACCTTGGCAAGGGAGTAGAAAATGCCGTGGGTAATGTAAATACCGTGATTAAAGAGACTCTTATCAACAACGATTTTAACCAAGCCACTTTAGATCAAAAATTAATTGAGCTTGATGGCACACCCAACAAGGGCAAGCTTGGTGCCAATGCTATCTTGGGCGTCTCGCTCGCCTTTGCTAAAGCCGAGGCTTTAAGTAAAAACTTGCCCCTTTATCGTCACTTTGCTGAGCTCGCTCTCACCACCGCTAAAATGAAGTTGCCCGTACCTTTAATGAACGTGTTAAACGGCGGCAAGCATGCCGATAACAGCACCGATATCCAAGAGTTTATGTTGGTGCCAATTGGTATTACCACTTTTAAAGAGCAGTTACGCGCTGGCGCCGAGATCTTCCACCAGCTTAAAAAGATTTTAAGTAAGATGAAGTTAAATACCAGTGTGGGCGATGAGGGTGGTTACGCGCCATCACTCCCCACCAACGAGGCGGCGATTGAGGTATTATTAGAGGCCATTACTGCGGCCGGTTATACGCCTGGCGCCGATATTAAATTGGCTTTAGACGTGGCCGCTACCGAGCTTTATCAAGATGGTAAGTATGAGCTCGCGCGCGAGGGCAAGAGTTTAACCTCGGCCGAGTTAATTGATTTTTATGACACTTGGACTAAAAAATATCCAATCTTCTCGATTGAAGATGGTTTAAGCGAGGACGATTGGGACGGCTGGAAGATGTTAACCGAGAAGTTGGGCGAGCGCGTCCAGTTGGTGGGTGATGACTTGTTTGTAACCAATGTTGAGCGTTTACAAAAAGGCATTACCGATAAATCAGCCAACTCAATTTTAATTAAACTTAATCAAATTGGTACTTTAACCGAGACAATTAACGCTGTTAAAATGGCGAGCGAGGCCGGCATGACCGCCATTATCTCGCATCGCTCGGGCGAGACCGAGGACACCACTATTGCCGACTTGGTAGTGGGCCTAGGCACCGGTCAAATTAAAACCGGCTCCGCCTCGCGCAGCGAGCGCGTCGCCAAATACAATCAACTCTTACGGATTGAAGAAGAGTTAAAATAACTTTATGGACACCTCTCACCCTAAACCTATTGCTCTCATCGTTTTAGACGGTTGGGGTTATCGTGAGGAGGTTAAAGATAACGCCATTGCCGCCGCCAACACGCCCAATTTTGACGCGTTGTGGGCCAAGTATCCACACGCCTTGCTTAAGGCCTCCGGTTTAGCGGTAGGTTTACCCGAGGGACAAATGGGCAACTCCGAGGTGGGTCACACCACCATTGGCGCCGGCCGGCCGGTAGACACCGACCTAGTGCGCATTAACAAGGCGGCCGACGCCGGCGAGTTTGCCACCAACAGCGCCGTGTGTGCGGTGTTTGATCATGTGCGCGAGCACGGCTCCACCTTGCACTTAATGGGCTTACTCTCCGACGGCGGCGTCCATAGTAATCAAACCCACTTATACGCTCTCCTCCGCGCCGCTAAAGCCGCTGGCTTAAGCAAGGTGGCCATACACGCTTTTACCGATGGTCGCGACACGGCGCCGCAGAGCGCCGCCTTATACTTAAAAGAGTTAGAGAGCGTAATTGCCGAGGCGGGGGTTGGTGCTATTGCTAGTGTCTCGGGCCGCTTTTATGCCATGGACCGCGATAATAATTGGGACCGCTTGGCCACCGCCGAGGCCGCCATGTTTAAATGCGAGGGCCAAATTTGCCAATTACAAAAACCTTCAGACATTGTTGGCTCACTTTATCAGCAAGGCGCTTTAGACGAGCATTTAAAACCATTAGTCTTTTTAGACGAGCAAGGCAATGGCTGGCCAGTAAGTGAGGGCGATGGAGTATTTATTTTTAACTTCCGGCCCGATCGCGTGCGGATGTTACTTAAAGAGTTGCTCACCAAAGCCTCAACTATGAACTTAAAGGTAGCCACCATGACCGAGTATGATCCAACCTTAGTGTGCCCAGTCGCCTTCCCACCTGTTAAAATTGATACCACTTTAGCTAAAGAGATTAGCACCGCTCACTTAACTCAAGCTCATCTTGCCGAGACAGAGAAGTTCCCCCATGCCACTTACTTTTTAAACGGCGGGGTTGAAAATCCTTACCCTGGCGAGGAGCATATTATGCTCCCCTCGCGCAAAGATGTGCCCACTCATGATCTCGCTCCAGAAATGCAGGCCGATAAAATTGCCACTAAAACTGTGGAGCAAGTTAAAGCCGGTAAAGATTTTATTTTTGTAAATATTGCTAATGCCGACATGGTGGGCCACACCGCCAATGTGCCGGCCATTATTACTGCTGTGGAGGCGGCAGACGCCGCTTTGGGTAAAATGGTAGAGGCAATAGAAGAGGCTGGTGGTATTGCTATTATTACCGCTGATCACGGCAACGCCGAGATTAATAAAGATCCAGTTACGGGCGAGAAGCATACTGCTCACACCACTAGCCCCGTGCCAGTAATTATTACCTCTACCTCTCACCAAATTAAAGACGGCACTCTAGCTGACCTCGCCCC
>CAYVQX010000037.1:0-2827 GCA_964453715.1 uncultured Candidatus Saccharibacteria bacterium
TAAAAACCGGCCCCAAAAGGCCGGTTTTTAGGATTATTTTATATCTATTTTAACTTCTGTTGTCCTGCTTCTTCCAGTAATAGTAGCCGCCTAAACCAGCCAAGATGATAAGTAAGATAATCCACCAGAGCCAGTTGCCACCTAAGCCACCCAAAGCCGCCATAAGTGAGCTACCACCCACTACCGAGCTAGTAGCGGTGCTGGTGCTAGTAGTTGTACCCTCCTCACCGCCCAAGTCAACGTCGGGCAAGGTGGTAGTACCGCCAGAGCTAATTGTAGGCACGGCAACTGCAAGTTTTTTAACCAAACCACCCAAGCCGTTATCGGTTGATCCGTCATCAGTGTTGCCACCTACCCCACCGTTATCGGTAGTAGGAGTGGAGGTGCCACTAAAGGCAATACCCGAGGTTGAACCGCCACCACCAAACGAAGTCTTTTTGTCAGTGTCATCAGTTGGCGGAGTTACAGGCGGAGTAACGGTCTTTTTAAATTTAACCGGATAAACACGGGCTGTGTGCTCCCAATTACCAGCGGCATCTACACCCTTAGCCTCAATACAGTAACTACCCTCCTCATCTGGAGTCCAATCAAAGAGCCAATTAAATGGCGTGCCGGCACCCGGATTGTTAAGGGTCGTGGTGGTGGCATAATTACCACAAGACTCACCGTCAAATAATGCTGTTAAAATAGTAGTGGAGACAACACCCACGTTATCGGTAGTGTTACCAGTAATGTTAATGGTGCCCTCCCACTCTGTTTCAGCATTAGGAGAGACAATAACAGACTGTGGCGCTTCAGTATCAACTGGGACAATTGGACCATTGTGATTACCAAAGTTTACATTGTTCTCGCTATCGCCAGAAGTTAAGGTTACCAAGTGATAAGGCGTGCTAGTGGGATAAGTTTGGACCCACTCACCTTGCGCCACCTCGCGTACTTGGAGCACACCTGGAGTTAAGTTGCTTAAGACATACTCACCATTAGCGCCAGTAATAGCGCTTGGCTCGCCGTCATCTTTAACACCATTCTGATTAGAGTCAACATAAATATTCCAACCTAAGAGACCCTGCTCCTCGCCATCTTGCTCACCATTACCATTGGCATCCTCCCATTTAAGACCGCTAATTTGGCCAGGCTGCCAATTGCCAAAGTCGCGTAAATCGATGTGGCTACCCTCACTAACAGTTAACTCGTAGCCGTTAGTGCCGTTATCACAAGTAATACCGGCGGCTGGTAAACTCTGTGTCCAACCAGCCCTATTCTCCTCGCAAACTCGGTATACGCCCGGAGTTAAATGGCTAAAGGTATAAGAGCCATCATCGCCAGTGGTGGTAGTGTCGGTAGAGACCCATTGTAACTCGGTGCTAGTAGCCTCCTCCGACTCTACTGGCACCTCCTCTTGTTTAAATAAACTAATAGTCCAACCAGCCAAACCTGGCTCGCCCTCATCAGAGGCACCGTTGGCATTATCGTCGGCAAACTTACGACCAGTAATTACACCGTACTCACTGTTATTAAAGACACAGTGTACTTGTAACCCAGAAGTTAAGGTAATACTGCCCGGCTCCACACTCTGACTATCGGCTAAACAAGCCGAGGTAGATGTACCATCCCAACCCTCAGGCAAGATCTCGGTTAAAGAGTAAGAACCTGGCAAGAGTTTAAGGAACTCAAGCGGTGAGCCCTCAGCGGTGCTGCCATCTGTGCTTAAAGTTTTATTATATTCATCGGGACCAGTTAACTGGAACTCAAAGTGACCCTGATTAGGCACGGCAATCTTCTCTACACGGACGGCGCCGTATTGATTGTTGCCAAAGTCATAACTGTAATTCTCGGCACCTTTAGTTAAGCCGTTAATTTGATAACCCCAAGTGCCCTCAGTCTCACACTTAACTCGATCATCAGCGCGCCAAGTGGAGCCGCCATCCTCACGTGGATCAGTTTGGAACCATTGATTATCATCACCAGCGGCCTCGCAAACAGTGTAATTACCAGCCGGTAAACCATGGAACTCGTATACACCCTTATCGTCTAAAGTTTTATGAGTGGCATAAAGATGACCATCTTTGTATAAATTAATGGTCCAATCTTTAATGCCCTGCTCCTCTGGATCACGCTGGCCGTTACCATTAGCGTCTAAATACTTCCACCCGCCAATAATCGCGCCCGGCACATTACCAAAGTCAAAGCTATAAGCCTCCTCGCCGGTGCCTACAGTAGTCTCATAACCCCAAGTGCCATTAGGACACTGCACGCGACCAGCAGCGCGCCAAGTGGAGCCACCGTCCTCACGTGGATCAGTTTGGGACCAATTTTGATCATCCTCGGGCATAGCCTCACACACCTTGTAAGTGCCCGCCTCTAAACCTTTAAAAACATAAACACCTTTATCATCGGTGGTGGTAGTTACCGCCACTGGATCCTCACCTTGGTACAAATTAATCGTCCAACCATTAATACCAGGCTCGTCTACATCACGAGCGCCGTTGTTATTGTTATCACGATACTTCCAACCGCCAATTACGGCGCCTGGCGCATTGCCAAAGTCGATACCGTAAATATCGTCACCAGCGGCCACATTAACACTGTAACCATTGGTGCCGTTGTCACAAGAGGTACCAGCGCCAGGCTGCTTTTGGAGCCAGCCAGTGTCGCCAGATTGCATCTCCTCACAAACCTTATAAAGGCCTGGGGTAACGCCGTTAAAATTATAAATACCATCCCAAGATGTAACAGTGGTGCTAGCTACAGTAGAACCTTGGAAGAGCTTAATGGTCCAACCACCAAGCTTAGGCTCACCAGCGTCAATAACGCCATTACCGTTGAG
>CAYVQX010000037.1:2927-4079 GCA_964453715.1 uncultured Candidatus Saccharibacteria bacterium
AAAACGACCGCTACATTAACTACAATCGCCGCACTTGGTTTAAACCAAGCCGGTAGCTTGAAAAAATCCATATAAATATTAAGTTTTTTACTAGTAAGAGGAGCCCTAAAAACTGCGCAAAGTATGCGCTTTTGACCCCTAAAAGTCAAGCCAACTATGCACCCTTTTTAACCTTAATTAAAAAGTGTTGGAAGGGAAAAATATACTTATTACCCTGCTTATATTTTTGGTCTAATAAACCAGTTATTACAGACTTATAAGAAAAGAATTTTTCTCGACGCTCTAACTGACCATCACTGTAAACAAACGCTAAAGCCTCCAACATTTGCTCAAGATTATCAGTTTTAACTGTGGTAATAATTTTAGAAACCTCGACTTCACCCCATTTATTTAAACCACTAATTAAATCAGCAAAAGCTGGCTCGTGATAACTTAATAAATCGTCACCTAGTTTAGCTGTTAAATCCGTCCAATCGTCTGGCTCACCCCTAAAAGTAATTATTAATAGTTCTCCGTTTTTATCCACCCATTCCCAGGCCGCGGTTAAAAAAGGCCATACCTTACTATGATGATAAGAGATAGAGTGCGATGATAAAACTAAGTCAAAAAGCTCTTGATCACCCAAATTAATAGGCCAACTACCCTCCACCACTTCAATCCCTAATAATTTAAGACGATCAACATATTTAGGCTTTTGCTCTACTGCCAAATAACGATTTACAAGCTTAGATAGAGGTAAGCTTAAGTCTCCATTACCAGCACCAATATCTAAAATTGAGGAGAAATGGTTGGATTTTATCTCCTCAGCTAGAGCTTGGTATAAAACCTCCTTCTCGTCGGTATGTTTAAGAAAAGTCTCAAAATCTTTAATATATTGCTCCTCCATAGAGACTTAAGCCCCGTGGCATTTTTTATATTTTTTGCCGGAGCCGCAAGGGCAAAGATCGTTACGGCCCACTTTAGGGTAGCCGCCAGTTGTTGCGGTATCAACTTGGTTAGAAATTTGGGACGCTTTATCGCCAATTACTGTGGCATCTTGATGAATCTCTTTAACCTCCACCTTATCTACCTTTAACTCTCCCGCCAAACCAGGCAATAGTTTAACCAGAGTGGCAGAAATGCTTGCCTCCAACTCTTTAAACAGCCGTAAGC
>CAYVQX010000038.1:0-4034 GCA_964453715.1 uncultured Candidatus Saccharibacteria bacterium
AAGTATCAGAAACTAATCCGGGCTCACCATGATAAAGCCTCTCATCGTGTTGAATTAAATGAAATTTTTTAAATGAGCCACTAACCAAGCCTAGAGCTTTGGCCATTGGCCAAGAGTCAGCTACTACCACCTCGGGTTTTAGATAACTTAAACTCAAAGCAATGTCCGAGATTTTAACAAAAACAATTTTTACACCCGGCAAGGGTCCAAACCAATCAATCTTAGAAAAGAGAGTGTTTTTAAACCATCTTTGCCAGCGACTATTCTCTACCACTAAAATAGCTATCTGATGTTTTTGGGACAATTCTCGAACGTAAGTTAACACCACTCTAATCCCGCCGGCAATTTTTAAGTGAGGAACGATAAAACAAACCTTCATTGAATTATTTTTGAAGCCAAGACTTGATTTTACTTAAAACTTTTTTGGCTCGAGATTTTAATCTTGAAGGTGTCTTTTTAAAATCTTGGTCTTGACCAGGTCGCGCCCTAAAAATAGTTGAGTGAGCCTCCTCTACTTCTCCTGAT
The DNA here is from genome assembly GCA_964453715.1 of uncultured Candidatus Saccharibacteria bacterium. Lineage (GTDB taxonomy): Bacteria > Patescibacteriota > Minisyncoccia > Phycocordibacterales > XYD1-FULL-46-19 > JAGORB01. The sequence goes on from CAYVQX010000038.1 coordinate 526, forward strand.
GGGGAATCAACGGTGTAATAATACAAAGCCAGTGATTTGCGTGTGTTATCTTCTGGACAAGTTAGAGGATCAGGTTGACCATGATTAGAGAGATTATCAGTATTGAAGATTACTACTCGATTAAAAATTGGTAAGACTTTTTGAACACACTTTTTCATATCTTTATCCCACAACTCTAAATGTCCCCCAAATTCCTCTGGCCAATTCTTATTAAGATAAACAATTACATTTATCCGACGGTAGAGTTTAAGTTTTTTATAATAATTAAAATCAGCATGGACCCCCAAAGATCCCCCGCGTTTAGTTTGATGTAAACCACCACCCCTAAAATGTGGGTCTGCCAAAAGGGATGACACTCCCGTTAAAGTCTCTAGAAAACTAAGAAAAGTAGAGGAATTAAATTGATTTAACAGATGACGAGTACCCGGGCCAATATTAGTCTCGTCCTCGCAAGCCATTTTTAAGTTTTGAGTTGCTTCAGTAAATTCCTTCCATTTACCTTGTTCTGGAGTTGGAAATTCAGTCACCACTTGGTCTAAAACGGCTGGTGGTAAAAAATTATCAAGCACAATATGAGGGAAGGGCTCAGCCTCTTGGTAATCTGTCTTTCTTTTCTCCGCTAACTCAATCAACTTACCTTTATCAAAATAAAAATAATCTTGAGCCATAAGTTATGATCTTGGTTTAATTTTTATAATAAAATTATGAGCAAATAAGCCGGGCCAAAATTTAGCTAGCCACTTAGTCCCCCGAGTAGGGACACGGTGTGACTCCCCTACTACCTCATAACCAAGCCCAGTCACTAACCTTTTTAACCCAATTAGACTAAAAAACCTAATGTGCCCACGGTCCATTAAACCGGTATCAGTATAATCAAAATAACCTAGAAGTAAATTAAATCGATTTTTCCAAAACAAAATATTAGGAACAGTAATAATGATCGGGCAGTTAAATTGTTTAACTTTTTGGAGTAAACTCTCTGGTCTAAATAAATGTTCTAATACTTCCGATATAACGATAAGATCATATTTTTCATTTAGAAGAGGGTGATCCTGATCTTGCTCCAAATCAACTAAAGCAGCTCCATCTAAAAACCTTTCTGCTTCAGCCACCGCGGCCGGCGAGACATCAACCCCAAAAACCCTTGCTTGGGGATAATGTTTTTTTATCTCTCGGCCAAGCTCACCACCTCCACAACCAATATCTAAGACTTTTTTAGCATTTAAGTCACCAGCCAGAGTTAAAATCCCTTGGAGGCGGCCACGGCTAATTTTAGAGTAAACGGCTTTTTGTCTATAGTAATCCGCTAATGACATGAGGCTTATTATAATTCAGAAACAAGATTGGACCAACCATGAACTAAAGTTGATAGGCCAAAGCGACCAGCTGCTTCAAGCCCAGCCGCGGCTATCCTCTCTCGTTTAACTGGATCATCTTTAAGGGCAATGATTTGCTCGGCTAATGCCTCGCCAGAGCCGGCCGGCACTACCACCAACTCTCGACCAGGCTCAAAAGACGCTCTAATAGCCGTAGTATCGGCGGTAATCACCGGCCGGCCGGCCGCTAAACCTTCAATTACCTTATTAGCCACCACTCGATCAGTCTTGTCTCCCGAGCTAAAAATACCCAAAACTAGATCTGCCCCTTTAATACAGGAGATCAATTCGCGGTAATTAACCTTAGGCCAAAAAGTAATATTTTTTAATCCCAAATCACTAACCTGTTTTTTTATTTTAGGATAAGTTTGACCAGAACCAATAAAAGTAAAATGAATATCTGGTTGCTCGGCTAAAATTTGAGCCGCCCCAACAATAACTTCTATCCCCTGTAAAGGAATATATTTACCGTAAAACAACACCTTAAACTGGCCAGGTAAACTTTTAGCTACAGGGGTTCTTTGGAATAAATCCAAATCAACCCCTACTGGTATTATCCCACCCCTTAAAGATCCCCCAGAGTTAAATTCATCCTCAAAATATTTTTTATGAGCAGCGGTGTCAAAAATAAAATGATCCGCACTTCTAATTAATAGTTGATCTAAAAAATGATAATAAAAAGCTTTAAGAGAATGTGTTGCCGCCAAGGCTCGATCATTTATAAAAGTATCGTAAAGAGAAATAAAGGTATCGGCCCACACTGGCGCCGAACGGAAAGGTCTAGCCAACCAAATAGGGAAAGCAAAGTTAGAAGCTGGCTGCACTACCAATACCGAGATTTGGCGATTTAAAATCAATTGCCACCATATATAAAGGCTCTTGAGCCAGTAACTATAATAATTTTTAACCTCTAATCTACGGATTTGAGCCAAAGACCGAAGCAGCAAACGATTACGAGGATACTCGGCCAAAAAAGATCCCAAAACCAAAAATGGTGGTTTATTTAAATTAATTTCAGTCAATAATTTTTTAGCTCTCTCTTCCCAAGTATACTTTTTAATCAATTCTAAACCAGTCTGAGCTTTAGTTTTAGCAGCTGCTTGATTAGTTTGTATTTCTCTTAGAGCGGCGGCTAGTGATACCTGATCACCAGGAGTGTAAAAGGTCACTTCCTTTTCTGTAACAATCTCTCTAACGCTTGGTAAATCAGCAGCCACAATTGGCCGGCCGGCGGCTAAATATTCAAATAATTTAATTGGCGAAGTATAAAATTTAGCCTCCACTGAGTTAGCGCTAGCAGAATAAATCAAAATATCAGCTAAAGAAAGATGCTTGGGCACATCTGACGGTTTAATGATGCCAATGAATTCCACATTATTAAGTTGTCTTTTTTTAACTTCATTAATTAAATTTTCCCGCTCTTTATCAGGGCCACCAGCAATCTTAAACTTAATTTCTGAGGCTTCGGCGGCCGCGTCCAAAATAACTCTAATCCCCTTCCAATTATAAAGATGGCCCAAATAAAGAGCCGTATTACTAAAATCCTCTTTAACCGGTAAATTTAAAAATTTATTTAAATCCACCCCATTAGGCAAGACCTTTAACCGATAAAAATTAGCTCGCTCAAAAGCCTCGGCTGTACCATGGGAATTAACACTTACAAATTTAACCCTCTTTATTAAATAAATCAGCACTCGACCAAATCTCTCAGGGAAACGATGGGCATCAAAAACAACTTCGTATCCAAACAAAGTTAGTAGCCAAGCAATCTCTGGTTGACGGGTAATAAAAACAGTCTCTCGAGGAAATTTTTTACCAACAATAACTATTAAAAAAAGTATCCGATTAACATAATCAGCAATCCTCCCCCATTTAAACGGTAATAACTTAAAACTAGTTAAAGTATTAAAAATAAAGTTTTTAGGTAAGTTATAAAATTCAAAAAAATCGAGATTTTTATTTGAGTTATTGGCCATCACTTCAACCTGAATCCCTTGATCCGCTAAGGCTTTGGCCATACTAGCAATACTTTGGCCATAAGCTTTTTCAGTTGGTAAACGTAGATTATTAATAAAAACTATCTTCATAATTTATTTTAAAGAATATTTTGGAAGTTTTAGATCGTTAACAAAC
>CAYVQX010000039.1:0-1609 GCA_964453715.1 uncultured Candidatus Saccharibacteria bacterium
TTTAATTGGGATTTTGGTGAGGGTGTCTCGCGTACTAATGAGCCTAATCGAGAAGAGCCAGTGGTCTATACCACTCCGGGCAAAAAGACCATTACCTTATCAGTTTTAGACCCTAAGACTAATAAAACTATTGCCACTAGTACCGAGATTAAAGTTAAGTGTGTGCCACCAACATATGGAGTGGATGACCCAGGTGTTGTAGCAGATTACTTATATAATTATCACAAAGTAAAAATATCGGCGGATAATTTTAGACAATGGGGAGAAAATAATGAAAACATCATTAGTGATTACCTTATTGCTAGTCAGTCAGATACCCAAAATATACAGGCCGGTAATACCACCGCGATTAATAGAGTTATGGATTTTCTCAATGAATATCCGGCTAATGGTAAAGCTTCAACCCTAGATCTAATCCTTATTTTTTCGAGTGGTAACCTCTATCATGAAGTGATTGCTCTTAATTTTATAACTGATAATAGTGGAGATAAAATTACTTATAAATTAAAATTTTTAGATCCAAATGGACCTTTAATAAGAATAGCTGATTGTCAAAAGTATCAACCAAGCCCCACCAGTACAAATAAGGTTTTGAAATGCTCTACCCTAGACAGAATTCCTTTAAGTTTTATTGTTTCTGCTCCTACTCCAAATTCTGATAAGGCCAAATCATTAATTCTCCTAAATCAAAATTCCGTTAGATCTAATACTAGCCATTTTTTATCTTTTGATTATCCATTAATTTCTAACTCTTTAGAAGTATTTAACGAGGGAGTCTGTGCTGCTTGGAGTAATTTTGTTTTGAGGGTCGCTTATCTAGGAGAGTTTGTGGGGGAATGTGCTAGTACACCGACGGCGGAGGTGCCAGTTAATAATTTAGCATCGACCGGATTGTTGAGCTTTTTTGACCTCTTATTTAAAGATTTTCTCAAGCCGTTTATAAATTATTAGACATACTATGACTTACATCTTAATGGGCTTGGGGAATCCGGGTGAGGAGTACACTAATACGCGTCATAACACTGGCCGACTGGCGGTCTCGGCCTTTGAGGCGGGGAGTGACTTAAGTAAAAAGGTTAAAATTATTGTCCCCGACACTTTTATGAACTTGTCGGGCAAGGCGGTAAAGGGGGTGATTAAAAGTAAAAAAATGGCCGAGAGTTTGGTGGTGTTTAGAGATGATTTAGACCTACCACTAGGCCGGGTGAAAATGACTTTTAATCGTGGGGCCGGCGGACACAAAGGTGTTGAGTCGGTTAAACGAGCGGTGGGGACTGAAGGCTTTATCCAAATTAAAATTGGCATCTCGCCCGCCACGCCAAAAGGTAAAATTAAAAAAATAAGCGGCGAGGATAAGGTCCAAAAATTTATTTTAAGTGATTTTAAACCGGCGGAGAAGTTGATCTTAAAAAAAGTGTTTAAAAAAATAAACGAGGGGATTGAGGTGTTAATTAAAGAGGGGAGAGAGGCAGCAATGAATGTCATCAACACCCAATAAATTTTTAGATAAATAAAAAACGCCCCGGCAAGAGAGCGTTTCGATGAGCGACAGGCCGACGTGTTTGCCTGCCTGCTCTGGCCCGCGGCGAGATCGATATCTGCCGGAATT
>CAYVQX010000039.1:1709-2908 GCA_964453715.1 uncultured Candidatus Saccharibacteria bacterium
AAAGTCAAGTGTCAAGATAAAAAGGGGAGGGGAGAGAGGTGGTAAAAACACCAAAAAATGGCTCAACAGAGCCATTTTTTGGTGGGTCGGATTTAATTGACCCTAAAGGTGATTTGGGTTTATTTATCGGCTTTAATCTCATCAGCCGACTTTTTAAACAATAAGGTCATGCGCTGACTCTTAGGCTCAAAAATGTTGATGGTAAACGGATACGACTTACCCAAAATGAGCGAATTTTTTAAATCAGTCTCATCTTGGAACTCGGAGATATGCACCAAGCCGGCCACACCCTCCTCAATAGAGACCAACGCGCCGTGCTTGTTGTACTTAATAACCACACCCTCAACCTTAGCGCCGGTTTTATACTTCTTCTCGGCTTCCATCCAAGGATTAGGTTTTAAGGCTTTAACCGAGAGGGAGATCTTACCGTCTTTAATCTCAATAATTTTAGCGGTAATCTTATCGCCCACTTTATAACGCTCGCGTGGGTTATCTACTAGGGCCCAATCAAGCTCGGAGATGTGCACCAAGCCCTCTAAGCCCTCCTCAAGTTTAACAAACACGCCAAAGTCTACCGCGCCAGTCACCTCGCCCTCTACTACATCGCCCAAGGCATATTTATCGGTCATCTCGCGACGAGCCTTGTTGTCTAAATTCTTCTCCGAGAAGATAAGTTTACCCTCTTTAGGATCAGCGGTAATAATAGACACCGAGAGAGTCTGGCCTACCAACTTCTCTAACTCTTGCATCACTTTATCTTTATCGCCGTCGTTAACGCGTGGGTAGTGATCGGTGGAGAGTTGAGAGGCGGGTAGGAAGCCCATCATCCCCTGCCACTCCATAATTAAACCGCCCTTGTTGGCCTCCTTAACTGGGAGATCAAAAACCAATTTTTGTTTAACGGCTTTGTCAGCCTCATGCCAAACAATGGCTTGCTTAGCCTCCTTAAGCGAGAGCTCCATGTAGCCTTGCTCACCTTCAGGTAAAACTACTTTGGCGGTAACAATATCGCCCAAGTTAATCTTTTTAATAATATCGCGAGCGTTTAAATACTCACGACCAAAAATAATACCGGTACCAAATGGCGGGAGGTCAATAAATAAGGTGAGCTTAGCCTTGCCAATGACTCGACCCTCTACTAAAGCCCCAGTTTCTGGTCTGGCGGTGGTGGTTTTAAGCACCTCATCCATTGGGCGCTT
>CAYVQX010000040.1:0-2819 GCA_964453715.1 uncultured Candidatus Saccharibacteria bacterium
TAAAAAATGAGGGTGGTATAATTGGGGTATATGGAAAATAATAACAATTCTTGGTATTGGTGGGTTTTAGCCATTATCATTGTGCTTATTATTGGCGGCGCTTATTATTATAGCCAATCAACGGCGCCAACAGCTCCAAGCAATAGCACAGCCACTACTACCGATAAAACTCGTCCCGAGTTAATTACCGCTAAACATCAGTTTAAAAACGGCGCGCACATTATTGCCGGTGAGACCAGCTTGCCCACCATTTGTGACTTACTTAATCAAAATGTGTTGGTGGCTAAAAGTTTGCCCGAGCAAGTAACCTTAGAGTTTACTACCACTAACCAAGATCCTAATTGTTTAGAGCGAGTTACGCCGGTACGCTTCCGCTTTGATATTAATGCCGATGAGCATGCCGATTTTAAAGCTACGTGGAATGGTGCTCCTGTCCAACTTAACTTAATCCCCGTGGGTCCCGATGAGGATCTCTCTAATTTTGAAGTTGAGTTAAAGGGGTAATATGGCACAAGCAGTTTTTGGTGGGGGATGCTTTTGGTGCACCGAGGCGGTGTTTAAGTTAATGAGAGGTGTCTCCTCGGTTTTACCCGGATACGCCGGCGGCTCCGCCGCCGACGCTAATTATCAGGCTGTTTCTACTGGTACTACTGGTCATGTGGAGGTGGTTAAGGTGGAGTATGATCCAGCGCAGGTTAATTATCACGATTTACTCCTCGTCTTTTTTGGCAGTCATGATCCAACCACTGTTAATCGGCAAGGCAATGATGTGGGCCCGCAGTATCGCTCGGTTATCTTTTATACCACACCCGAGCAACAAGCCGAGGCCGAGCAGTTTATTAAAGAGATAAACGACTCGGCAACTATGGGAGCTAAAATTGTGACCACGGTGGAGCCGTTAGACAAGTTTTATCCGGCCGAGAGTTATCATCAAGATTACTTGGCCAACAATCCCGATAATCCTTATTGCCAGTTGGTAATTAACCCTAAGTTAGAGAAGGTTCAAAAACAATACGCCAATTTATTAACTAAGCTAGAAGGTTAAAATAATTTTATGACAACTAAACCTATACCCGAGCGTGAGGAGGAGTGGCGCGAGCGCTTAACGCCCGAGCAATATGCCGTGTTGCGCGAGCGAGGCACCGAGGCCCCTGGCACCGGCAAGTATTTATATGAGAAGAGTACCGGCACTTATAATTGTGCCGCTTGTGGTCAGCCACTCTTTGCCTCTACGGCCAAGTTTGACTCGGGCACGGGTTGGCCCTCTTTTGACGAGGCCTTACCGGGCTCAGTGGAGCTTTTAGCCGACGACTCGCATGGCATGCATCGCACTGAGGTGGTGTGCTCGCGTTGCCGCTCGCACTTAGGGCACTTGTTTAACGATGGCCCTACTAAAACTGGCCAGCGTTACTGCCTAAACTCGGTGTGCTTAGACTTGGAGGCCAAGAGTTAATCTCTTGCTAAGTTTACTTATTATGTGTTAATGTTTTAACCGTTAGGGCCACGGCGCCCATTTTTTTTATGGAGACAAGGAATATTGCGATTATTGCCCACGTTGACCACGGTAAGACCACACTTACGGATGCCATTTTAAAGCAGACGGGAGCGGTTACGGCCGATGTAAGCATGGACTCAAACGCGCTTGAGCAAGAGCGCGGTATTACTATTTATGCTAAAAATGCCGCGGTTATTTATAAGGGGACCAAAATTAATATTGTGGATACCCCAGGGCACGCCGACTTTGGCTCGGAGGTTGAGCGCGTGCTCCGCTCTATTGACTCGGTAGTGTTGGTGGTAGATGCCCAAGAGGGTCCCATGCCACAGACTCGCTTTGTGCTTAAAAAATCTTTAGAGATTGGTCACAAGCCAATTGTGGTGCTTAATAAAATTGATAAACCGGCCGCCGATTGTAAGCGCGCCCACGATGAGGTGTTTGAGCTCTTTTTTGACTTAGGGGCCACCGAGGAGCAACTTAATTTTAAAACTGTTTACGCCATTGGTAAGGAGGGTGTGGCCATGCGTGAGCTTACTGACCCACGCGTTAATTTAGAGCCACTTTTAGATGTTATTTTAGAGCAAGTGCCGGCCGCGCCACACGAGGCTAATAAGCCGCTCCGCGCCCAACCTTTTAACTTGGGTTACGACAACTTCCTTGGTCGCTTGGCTATTGCCAGAGTGTACGAGGGGACTATTAACTCGGGTCAAAAAGTTTTTATTAAAAAAGCGTCGGGCAGTTTGGCCGAGGGTAAGGTAACTAAACTTTTTACTTTTAAAGGCACTAATCGTGAGGAGGAGTCGCGCGCCGAGGCGGGAGATATTGTAACCATTGCTGGTTTACCCGAGATTTATATTGGTGACACTATTGGTGAGGTAGCCGAGGTAGAGGCCTTGCCAGTTATCCATGTAGACGAGCCAACTATTGCCCTTAACTTTTTGGTTAACAACTCGCCGTTTGGTGGGCGCGAGGGTAAGTTTGTAACTAGTCGACAAATTAAAGAGCGTTTAGAAAAGGAGTTGGAGGTAAACGTGGGCCTTAAGGTTAACTTTGAGGGTGAGAATATGCAGGTCTTTGGTCGTGGCGAGTTACATATTGCCATTTTACTTGAGACAATGCGTCGCGAGGGTTATGAGCTCCAAGTATCACAACCACAAGTAATTATTAAAGAGATCGACGGCGTAAAGAGTGAGCCATTTGAGGAGGTAACAGTAGAGGTGCCAAGTGAGGCTCAAGGCACCGTTATTGAGAAGTTGGGCAAGCGGGGTGCTATTATGACCAGTTTAAAAATGGAGGGTGATAGAGTGCGGATGATTTTTGAGGG
>CAYVQX010000041.1:0-2523 GCA_964453715.1 uncultured Candidatus Saccharibacteria bacterium
AATAATTAAAATAATTGGCCAAAGGTAATGATCAATGCCTGGCACCGTAGCGCCAAGTAAGTAACCCAACCAAGTAACTCCCCCACCCCAAATAATCCCACCAATTAAGTTGTAAGTAAAAAAAGTTTTGTACTCCATCTTACCCACCCCCGCCAGAATGGGTGTAAAAGTGCGGATCACCGGCATAAAGCGCGCCAAGATAATGGCCTTTTTACCATGCTGGTTAAAAAACTCGGCGGCACGGCGCAAATGATTTTTATGGAAAAAAATGGAGTCCTCACGGGTAAAAATTTTGGGCCCAACTTTTTTACCAAACCAATAACCGGCATTATCACCCAACACAGCGGCGGCAATTGAGCCCAAAGCTAACCACCAAATATTTAATAAACCTTGTGAGGCCAAGAGACCAGCGGTAAAAAGGAGCGAGTCACCCGGGAAGAAGAAGCCAATTAATAAACCCGACTCGGCAAAAATAATTAACCACACCCCCACCAAACCTAGAGTTTGAATAAGGAAAAGTGGATCCAACCAAGTTAATAAAGTAGCCATTTTAATTAGCGCGCCGCCGCGACTCTAAAAAGCTCCGCAAAATAACGGCGGCGGCGCGCGCATGCGACATCTTATCTAAGCCTATATCTCGCTCGGCCTCGCGCGAGGTTAACCACTCGGGTTGCAAATTAACTTTTAAATTAAACTCCTGCTCTAAACGATCTTTAAGCTCGGCCACCTCGGCCATCACCGGATTAGGTTGATGTCTATAATCTAAAGACTCGCTCAAAACCACCTCGTCGGCCTCCTCCTCGGCAATTAATTTAGCCAGATGCTCGGCCAACTTGGGGCCGTTGTCTAAGACTGTAAGAGGGAAGGCAATGATCCCCTCTTGGTCAGAGATAGCAAGGCCCACCTTTTTTTTACCATAATCAATTCCTAAGTAACGCATTAGGATTATTATAACTTGGCGTTGCCTTTTAGCTAAGTTTTGTTAAGATTTAGATACTTATGACAGATCCACAACTAATTGGTTTTTTAAGTCAAAACTGGCACTTTTTTGTGCTAATGGCTTTATGGGCCCTCCCTTGGAAGGGTGTTGCTCTCTGGCAAGCGGCTAAGCGCAGTAATAAATGGTGGTTTATTATTATGCTAATTAGCAATACCGTTGGTATTTTAGAGATCTTCTACCTCTTCTTCATCGTTAAAATCGGCCGGAAGAAAAACTAGTTTTAAAAATTTGGCGGATTTATCCGCCGGAGCTCCTGCCGGCAGGCAGGTTAGCGAAGAAGGACTACGCGGGTCACGTACTTATATAGAGCTTCTCACACAAAATACAACACTGTAGCTTACTTTTGCTATAAGAAATAAACTACTACATAATAACAAGATGGAAAATGATCGCGAAATAATTTTTGACGTTGATAAAAAAGCTGGGTTTTCCCAAAATGAACTAGACCAATTACTTAAAAAATGGCGAGAGAAATTAGAAATGCAAGATTGGGATTTAGAGGTAAAAATCGTAGAATTTAGACGCAAGAACGGTTATCGTCAGAGTGGAGATTTTATCACCGACATCAGTAAGAAAAAAGCTCAGATTTTAATGACTAACGACCCCTGGCGTAAGGATGAAGAATATACCTTAGTTCACGAAATGCTCCATGTTTTATTTTACGATTATGATAAATACAACGAAGATTTAATTTTTGGTAGATTTAAAAAATTTGGCGATGAACACGATAAATATATGGATAAGTTGGAAGATACTGTTCATAAAATGACCAGAATAATCTTGGGACGAAGCGATCGATAATCTATGGAAAGTTTTTTGTTATTCAAAATCGTTTATTTCATTCGGGTTCTAGCTTAGACATCCAGTAGAAGTCAGGGAGACCTGGACTCGCAATCTATTTTGAAATCTGGTATACTGGTTAGGTGCCGGAGCTATATAAAAGGAAACCTAATACGGAGTGTTTAGTTTGCAAAAAGGCCATTTATAGGAGGCCAGCGATTTTAGAGGCAAATAATGGACAAGTATTTTGTAGTAGTACTTGTTTTGGACTACATTGCCGCAAAGAGCAACCTTGCATAATCTGTGGCAAATTAATACTTGCTAGTTCTCATAAAAAAACTTGTTCTAGAACTTGTTCTAATAAATATAGAGTTGGTATTAAATACAAAATCGGCCGACCTAGAGATAAGGCCCAATCGGAACGATCTATAAAAATAAGATTACTAGAAATTAGGGGTAAGGTATGCGAGAAGTGTAGTTATAATAAACAAGAGATATTACAAGTTCATCATAAAGACAGGGATAGGAGTAATAATAATTTAAGTAATTTAGAGCTAGTTTGTCCTAATTGTCATTATGAAGAACATTATTTAGAGAAGAGTTGGTTAAAAGGTAAATTTGGAAGGGTCGGATAATGGTATTCCAACGGTCTTGAAAACCGTCGCCGGCAACGGCTTGTGGGTTCGAGTCCCACCCCTTCCGCCAATTGACATTTCAAACTTAAATCCTTATTGTCTTGGCAG
>CAYVQX010000042.1:0-2432 GCA_964453715.1 uncultured Candidatus Saccharibacteria bacterium
ATGAAGAATATTCCTCTTAAACCATTGGGCGACAGAGTAATTATTTTACCAACTAGTGAGAGCGATAAAAGTACTAAATCTAAAGGCGGGATTATTATCCCCGAGACAATTAATAAAGAGCGGCCCGAGGAGGGCACCGTAGTGGCGGTGGGCCCGGGCCGAGTAGATGATCATGGCAAGTTAATAGCCATGACAGTAAAGAAGGGTCAAAAAGTTATCTTTGCCAAATATGGTCCAGAGGAGGTTAAGTTTGAGGGTCAAAAATTTTTAATTATTAGTGAGTCGCAAATTTTGGCGATTGTTGATTAATTATGGCGAAGCAAATTTTATTTAACGATAAGGCGCGCAAGTCGCTTAAAAAGGGGATTGATAAACTCTCCGATGCGGTCAAAATGACACTCGGCCCCCGCGGCCGGGCGGTGGTAATAGAGCGTGGTTATGGCGCACCGCAAGTAACGCTTGATGGTGTGACAGTGGCTAAAGAGATTGAACTCCCCAATAAATTTGAGAACTTGGGCGCCGATTTACTTAAACAAGCGGCCGATAAAACTAATGATCAAGTGGGCGATGGTACCACCACCTCAATTATTTTGGCCCAAGCGATTATTGAGGAGGGTGAGAAGGCGGTCTCGGAGAGGGGATTTAATGTTATCCATTTGGCCGATGAGATAAAACAGGGTAGTACCGAGATTATTAAAGCCTTAGAGTCGCAAGCCGAGCCGGTAAGTGACAAGCGTAAAATTGAGGAGGTGGCCACGCTCTCGGCTAAAGATGCCGAGATTGGTCGCTTAATTGCCGAGGTGTTTAATCGGGTTGGTAAGGAGGGCGTAATTACGATTGAAGATTCTAACACCGTGGAGAGTGCTATTGAGGTGGTGGAGGGACTCTCGTTTGATCGCGGTTATATCTCTCAATATATGGTTACTGACAGTGAGAAGATGCTGGCCGAGTATGAGGATCCTTATATTTTATTAACCGATAAAAAAATTGGCGCGGTTAAAGAGATTTTACCGCTTTTAGAGAAGATGGCCGGCAGTGGTAAAAAAGAGTTGGTGATTATTGCCGAGGAGGTGGAGGGCGAGGCCTTAACCACTTTAGTGCTTAATAAAATGCGTGGGGTATTTAATACTTTAGCTATTAAGGCGCCCGGCTTTGGCGATAAACGCAAGGACTTACTGCAAGACTTGGCGGTGGTAACTGGCGGTACTGTTATTACCGAGGAGTTGGGCTTAAGTTTAGAGTTGGCAGAACTCTCACACTTGGGTCGGGCGCGGCGAGTACTAGCCACTAAAGATGTAACTACCATTGTGGGTGGCAAGGGTAAAAAGAGTGATCTAACCGAGCGGGTCGCCGCGCTTAAACAGCAATTAAAAGCGGCTAATAATAAATTTGATCAAGATAAAATTAATGAGCGCCTAGGCAAGTTGGCGGGTGGGGTCGGAGTAATTAAGGTAGGCGCGCCCACCGAGAGTGCGCAAAAAGATTTAAAACAACGGGTAGAGGACGCCGTCTCGGCCACGCGCGCGGCCATGGAGGAGGGAGTAATCCCCGGCGGCGGCTTAGCCTTGTGGAACACCATTGAGATGCTAAGTGCCGTCGCCGGTAAAGACCAGGGCGAGGTGGCCGTGGCGGCGCAAGATATTTTGCGCCAAGTATCGGCGGCGCCGCTTGAGGCGATTATTGATAACTCTGGCGAGCCGGTAGAGAAGGTGCTTAAAAATTTAAAAACTGCTAAAGGCGCCGCTAAAAACAAAACCGATAAACTTTGGCTTGGCTTTAACGCTAGTACTAATGAGTTAATGGATCTTAAAAAGGCTGGCATTATTGATCCGCTTAAAGTGACTAAAACCGCTTTTACTAACGCTATCTCCGTGGCGGCTAATTACTTAACTATTGGTGTGGCCATTACCAACTTACCTAAAGATGAGCCAACCAACACGGGCCCCGGCGTGGAGCTGTAACCAATCTAAGTTTTAATTGTTATTATTAATAATATGAGCAAAAACCCAATTCTTAATGCTTTGGCTGCGGTCTTATATATAGTGGCGGTGGCCGGGATTATGTTTTATGGGTTACAGTCGCTTAAAATAAATAATACGATTTTAATCCCTATTACTATTATCTCACTTTTTACCCTCTCGGCGGCTATGATGGGTTACATCTTCCTTTATAATCCAATCCAACTTTATTTTGTAGATAATCAAAAGGCCGCTGCTGCTAAACTCTTTCTCCAGACGGTGGGGGCGTTTGCTACAATTTTAGTCATCTTCCTCCTAACTTTGTTTTTAGTTTTTTAATTATTATGCTTGCGCCAACTCTAAAATTAAGCTATTTTGCTGATGTTTGGAGGCGTCGCATAGTGGTCTAGTGCGCGCGCTTGGAAAGCGCGTAAGGGTAATACCTTCGAGAGTTCGAATCTCTCCGCCTCCGCC
>CAYVQX010000043.1:0-1977 GCA_964453715.1 uncultured Candidatus Saccharibacteria bacterium
TATCTTCATAATTTATTTTAAAGAATATTTTGGAAGTTTTAGATCGTTAACAAACCCTTTAACAGTATTAAAATTAGCCTCAGCGGCCAGAGACCAACCTTGATTAGTTTGGCCAAATTCCCCCCGAGGTTTTTGTGGCCGATAACTTAATCGCTTGTGGCGCTCACTTGGATCTAGATCGAAAATAATAAGCTCGTTTGGTAAGGGAAAATTGCTAGCATATTTTTTAAGCTTAGATGCTGGTTGTTCTTGATCAAAAAGGGAGAGTAAATTTTGAAAATGCCCTTGGTCAATAACTGCTCGAGCAAACTTTTGAGCCTTGATAAATTTAGCATTGTGTTGAAAAAATAAATTCATTAATTTGTAATACCACCAACGCGACTGACCAGCATAACGAATTAGATAACCTAAACCAACTATAAATTTATTTGGATAATGAAAGAAAAAAATAAAATTATATTTAATCAATTCCCACCTTGTTCTTACCTTTATCCGCTCATAACCACCCGCCTCCAACTCCCTAGCATAAGTACTTTTACCACTAGCTGGTAGCCCAAAAAGCTCAATGATCTCTTGTTTGGCAAATTTAATAGCATAAGATTCAGTCAAATTGAGAGTGATGAAATTAAGAGGTAAAAACTTAATCCAACGCGCCACCCACAAATTAAGACGTGGCGATTTAAAAAGCGGCACACTTACAGTAACTGGATATGACCCTAAAATTACTAAACCTTGTTTAATTAATATTTTTTTAAACTCTCTAGGACTAATTTGACGTGAATGGCGAGCTGGATTTTTTTTACCAAGTAACCATTCTCGCCAATAGTGAGGGGTTTTAGTAATAATAAATCCTACCCCGCCCAAATTTAGACTTTTGGCCAGATTAGAAATAAAAGCCTCTTTATTGTCTACATATTCAATCGCCCGGGAAGAAAAAACTAAGTCAAAAGGTTCAGCTGCCTTAAAATTGGTAAAATCTTGGTTAACAAAATTAAACTCCCCCTTTAGGGCTAGCCGACTCTTAGCTTCGTTAAGCATTTGCGAAGAAATATCGACCAAGGTAAATCTAGCTTGAGGAAAACGCTCTAGCAACAATTCTGTCCAAGTACCTGGACCAGGGCCAATCTCTAAAATATTTTTAACCCCAACTAAATTTGCCAATAGTTGTTGATTAATTGTGTTTCTAGTTAAAGTAAAATGAGCCGCTTGAAGAGGATTTTTAAACCACCGATACTCCTCATAATGTCCCCCAGAAAGAGAAGGGACTTCACGATCATAGTGCTCTTTTATAAAATCATTAGACATTTTTTAAAACGGTTACTATTTCTGTCATTAATCTTTTTAATGAATGGTTATTTACTATCTCTTGCCGAAGAATCTGGCGACAAGCTTTTTTTTCTGTTTCAGACCAAGATATAACTTGAACTAAATTATTAACCAAATCAGTCTCTGAAGAAGACGCTAAAATATGGCCATATGGGCCCAAAATCGGCCTAAACGTCTCTCCAAGGGTAACTGGTATAACCCCAGAGCTCATAGCCTCTAAAACGGCCTTATCTAGGCTCCCAGTCCGGCTCATCGTAACAAACACCTCAGCCGCTCGCAAACGAGATGGAAGTAGGTTGTGGTTTAAAGATCCAGCCAAAGTAACTCTGTCACTCAAATTTAATTGAGCAATAGTACTAGCCAGCTCTTGAATATAAAGCTGATCAGCTAAGGTAACGGGGCCACCAAAAAATTCTAACCGCCAAGGTAAATTAGTAATTGTAGACAATCCAATAATTAACTCCTTTTGTTTTTTAACTTGGGATAAACGGCCGATATTAATTAACGATCCAGTCTCACGAGTCTCATTAGATTCAAAACTAAAAAGATCCGTGTCGATACCTTGGCCAATAATTTTAACCTTGTTACTAATCAAACGAAAACCGCTAGCCGAAGAAGTGAAAATAATATTAGCTAATTTACTAGCTAATT
>CAYVQX010000044.1:0-1887 GCA_964453715.1 uncultured Candidatus Saccharibacteria bacterium
GTCTGTATCAAAGAACTACTTATCAAGTGTACACTCAAAATCATCATTTGTCAATAGTGGTAAAATAGCCTATTTTAAGGCTTATTTTAGGAGCTTGAGAAATTCGGGCTCGGAGAGGATTTGGACGCCGAGGGAGGTGGCTTTGGTGAGTTTGGAGCCGGGGTTCTCGCCGGCGACGAGGTAGGTGGTGTTTTTAGACACACTCTCGCTTACTTCCCCGCCTAACTCTTTAATCTTCTTTTTAGCCTCATCGCGACCTAAGCTCTCCATGGTGCCAGTTAGGACGAAGCTTATGCCCGTTAATTTGCCCGGTTTTTTCTTTTCTACCCTTTCAATCTTCACTTCTTTAAGTAAATCAGCAATTATTTTTTGATTATCTTTATCGTTAAAAAATTCTCTCACCTTCTCCGCCACCACCTCGCCCACGCCATTAATCTCGGCTAGCTCCGCCTGACCCGCTTTCATCAACTTTTCTAGGGTACCAAAATGCTCGGCCAAGTCCTCGGCCGTCTCCTCACCCACTTGCGGTATAGAGAGCCCCGTAATAAAGCGCGCAAGTGTTACCTGCCGCCGCGAATTGATCGACTTAATTAACTTCTCGGCACTCGTCTCGGCAAAGCGCGGCAAGGCCAAGAGTTCATCTTCAGTTAATTTAAAAATGTCCGCATAATTAGAGATGAGTTTATTCTCCATCAAGGCGGTAATTTGTTTGGGCCCCAACCCAGGGATATCAAAAGCATGCTTACTAGCCAAGTAGGCCAAGCGCCGCGCGGTTTGGGTAAAAGTATTTTTATCTACCGCGCGATGCGCCGCCTCACCCACCTTACGCTCAATCCGCCCAACTCCTGGCAAGCTGGTGGGGAAGATATAGGGCTTAGCATTTTTAGGCCGAAGCTCGTTAATAACTTTAATCACATCGGGGATAATGTCGCCCGACTTTTGGATAATTACCGTGTCACCCACCCGCACGTCCAAGCGTTTAATCTCGTCCTCATTGTGTAAGGTGGCGCGCGCCACGGTAGTGCCCGCCACCGAGACGGGTCGCAACTCGGCCACCGGCGTAATAGTCCCTTGTCGGCCTAGTTGGAGCGTAATCCCCTCCACCACGGTTGTTACTTGCTCAGCGGGGAATTTAAAGGCAATCGCAAAGCGCGGACTCTTACCGGTATAACCCATTTTATTTTGTAAGCTCACCTCATTAACTTTTACCACTACGCCGTCAATCCAATAATCTTCTTTACTCTTCTTCTCACCCCACTCTCTCCAATACTTTATTACTTCTTCAATATCTTTAACTTCTACAAAATGCTTATTAACTTTAAAGCCAAGGTCTTGCAAAAGCTTAAGCTCCGCCAATTGAGTGACGGGTAATTTAAAATCGGCCTCGGCAATATCATAAATAAAACTATCTAACTTTCTCTCGGCCACAATTCTAGAATCTAGTTGTCTAATGGTGCCGGCGGCGGTGTTGCGCGGATTAGCATAAATAATCCCACCCTTCTTTTCTTGCTCTTGATTGATCCGGTCAAACTCTTTTTGTCCCAACCAGATCTCTCCCTCCACAATAATATTAACTTTTTTCTCTAGCTCTAACGGGATCGATTTAATGGTCCGCACATTCTCGGTCACATCCTCGCCGGTTACACCATCACCGCGAGTGGCGGCGGTTTTAAGCACTCCTGCCTCATAAGTTAAAACAATTTTAAAACCATCAATTTTAAGCTCACAAGTATAAGTTACCTCCTCCGTCCCGGCCAACTTTTTAACCCGTTTATCAAAAGCGCGTATATCCTCCTCATTAAAAGCGTCATCAAACGACCACTGTGGCACCACGTGTTTAACTTTTTTAAAACCAGAGAGCACTCCACCCGAGACGCGTCGCGTGGG
>CAYVQX010000045.1:0-1835 GCA_964453715.1 uncultured Candidatus Saccharibacteria bacterium
CGCTTTTTAATTGTCTCACGCTTGTCGCCCTTTTTCTTCCCGCGGGCTTTAGCTAAAGAGAGCTTTAAGAAGCGACCCTTATTATACACTGAAAGTGGTACAATTGTCAACTTTTTGGTTTGTTCTATGCCCATAAGCTCCTTGATCTGGTCCTTGGTTAGTAGGAGGCGACGGGCCCGCTCGGGGTCATAGCCGGCTTGGTTTTTAGGTTGATAGGGTGGGATATGGGCCCCAATTAAAAAGGCTTCATTACCCCTAATGGCAATGTGTGCTCCCTCAAGCGAGCCTTGGCCGGCCCTTAGGGCCTTAACCTCGCCACCCGTCAAATCTAAACCCGCCTCCATTTGTTCTAGGAGTTCGTAGTTAAAGCGGGCTTTCCGGTTCTCTATTAGGCTCATGGGCATATTCTAGCATTTTGACTAGTTTTAAGTATAATGCGCCTGTATGTCTAAAAAGGATAAAAAGCCAAAAGGCGAAAAACGGCCTAAAATAAGCACTTGGCAACTATGGGGCCAATTTGGCAACCAAGTGGTGGGGACTTTCTTAATCCTCATGATTTTGGTTGGTTTATACTCAGCTTTGGCTAATAAAAGTAAGACTAGTACGGAGATTGCCTTGTCTGACTTGGCGGCGGCGGTAGTTAAGGGTGAGGTTACTAGTATTGTGGTCACTGGCGATAACTTGGAGGCCACTTACCAAAATGGCGATATTAAAACTTCTAAAAAGGAGACCGAGCGCGGTTTGTCTGAAACGTTGGCCACTTACGGTGTCACACCGCAGGCCTTAAATAAAGTAAAGTTGGAGGTTAAAAGTGACAGCGGTTGGACCTTTTGGCTAGCCACTCTTTTGCCAATTATTGTGCCCATCATTTTTGTTATCGTTTTCTTTTGGCTTATCTCACGACAAGTTAAGGGTGCCTCCATGCAGGCCTTCTCGTTTGGACAGTCGCGAGCCCGAGTAATTGATCCAGATGACGCTAATCAAAAAGTTACTTTTAAAGATGTGGCCGGAGTTAAAGAGGCCAAGGAGGAGTTATTAGAGATTGTAGACTTTTTAAAAAATCCCAAAAAATTTATTGATATTGGTGCGCGTATCCCTAAGGGAGTGCTCATGATGGGCGCTCCCGGTACGGGTAAAACTTTACTCGCCCGAGCGGTGGCGGGGGAGGCTGGCGTGCCCTTTTTCTATCTTTCTGGTTCAGAGTTTGTGGAGATGTTTGTGGGTGTGGGTGCCTCTCGTGTGCGTGATTTATTTAAGCTAGCCAAGCGCGCTGCGCCAGCGATTATTTTTATTGATGAGATTGATGCCATTGGCCGTCATCGTGGCTCGGGTATGGGTGGTGGTAATGATGAGCGCGAGCAAACTTTAAACCAGATTTTAGTCGAGATGGATGGCTTTGAGCCTAATGAGAAGTTAATTGTGATGGCTGCTACCAACCGACCCGATGTGCTTGATCCAGCTTTGCTCCGTCCTGGTCGTTTTGACCGACGAGTGCTTTTGGACTCGCCAGATATTAAAGATCGTGAGGAGATCTTGGGCTTACACGCTCGTAAAAAGCCGCTTGGCGCTGATGTTAACTTGCGCGTTATTGCCGAGCGTACGCCCGGCTTCTCTGGGGCTGACCTCGCCAATTTAATGAATGAAGCGGCCATTTTGGCCGCGAGAGAGAATCGCACCGAGGTCACTCAATACGATTTAATTAGAAGTGTAGAGAAGGTGATGCTTGGTCCCGAGCGACGCAGCCATATCCTCTCGGTGAAGGAGAAGAAGATCACCGCTTATCATGAGATGGGTCATGCTTTAGTAGCGTCGGCTTTGCCACACGCTGATCCGGT
>CAYVQX010000046.1:0-1671 GCA_964453715.1 uncultured Candidatus Saccharibacteria bacterium
TGGCAAATGATAAAAGGTTTTATATTTCTCAAAATGCCAAATTCGACCAGACCAAACTATTGAATCATCGTAAATAATGACTGGTTTACCGCTAATATTCTCTGGATAAATATTTAAATCGTCTTGAGTATTAAGCTGTTTTTTAGCTGGTAGAACTGGGTAAAGATTTTGCCTCCACCATTTTTCTGCTTGATAAAAACCAAAATCATAATAACGATCTTTAGCGTAAAACCATGTTTCTGTAAAAAGTGGTCGGGTTAGTAAATTAGTATTAAGAGCATAAAAAAATTCACCTAAAATAACTAAGCCAACTGCCAAAATAAAAACGAAACGATAAATACGATGGCCAGCCATACAGCCCCACCACTTGTCTAAAGCAATAGCAAGTGTGGCCACAACAAGA
The DNA here is from genome assembly GCA_964453715.1 of uncultured Candidatus Saccharibacteria bacterium. GTDB lineage: Bacteria > Patescibacteriota > Minisyncoccia > Phycocordibacterales > XYD1-FULL-46-19 > JAGORB01. The sequence continues at coordinate 404 of CAYVQX010000046.1, forward strand.
GGGATAAAGATGGATAAAAAGCGACTAGCTGAAGATAAGAAAAGGAACATTAAAACTAAAAACAAGGTGTGGCTTAAAATTGATTGCCCTAATACCGACAACTCACGGCGATAAAGTTGATAAAAAAGATAAATTAAAGATATTAAAATTAAGATTAAGAAAGGTAAAGAATTGTTTTGAACAAGGGTCCGACCAATCTCAAAAAAGTTAGTGAGTGGAGTAAAAGTAGCATTACGATTAGCAATGCCAATAAAGTCTTGTGGTTTCATCCCCACCATAGAAGACAAGGCCGCATCAAAGTGACCACGAGCTTGATAAACCTTATAGTTATAAATAATTACTGGCGATAATAGGGTAACAAAAATTAACCCAGCAAAAATAAGGTGTTTAAGCAGGGGTAAATTTATTTTAAGTCTAGCCTTTAAATTGTCTGGCCAAAACATTACCAACAAGCCAGCGGGAATAATAAAAATTATAGTGTATTTTGTTAACAAACCTAAAGCTAAACTTAAAACCCACAAATAAAACCACTTAACCTTACGCTCTGATCTATATAAGGCTGCGGTAATAAGGGAGCTCGCGACAAAAACAATTAATATCCCCTCCAAATTGCCGGCTAAAGCTGTCCAAACACTGTAACTGCTAATGGCCGTAATAAAAGCAACCAACCACGCGGCGCGCTCATTAACTAATCGTCGAACGCCGAAAAACAAAATAATAATAGTTAGTAAACTAGCTAAGATAAACGGCAAGCGCGCCGCTAGTGGCGAGGTTCCAAAAATATTTAAACTTAAATATTCAGCTAAAAAGCCGAGTGGTGGACCATCGGAAAAGGACAATCGCGACCAACCTGGCACTTGGTTAAACCACTGGAGTGGCGTAGTTTGTTTATCGCCAACACCCATAAAATCAGACCAGGTTAGGGCTCTAAAGGCATACAAGGCATGGTCGGTATAAATATCAAAGGTATTGGCCTGCCACAGACGCAAACCGGCCGCCAAAACCAGAATTAGCCCCAAAATTAAGAAGGTTTTTTTATATAACATAAGGTAAAAACTGACCTAATAACCCCTAAGACGCCGACTCAACAACCGCCCAATAATCAACAACCACTCTAGCATAATTGCGGCAGAAATTTTAGACTCGCCACGAGCTCGGTCTGCAAAGGTAATTGGCAACTCCTTAACTCTTGCTCCCAATTTTTTAACTGCATAATGTTTAAGCTCTACATGAAAAGCGTATCCCCCAGCATCAATTTTATCCCAAGC
>CAYVQX010000047.1:0-1658 GCA_964453715.1 uncultured Candidatus Saccharibacteria bacterium
CTACCGGCCAAATGGGGTAAAGTAAAAAACTCCACAAATACTGCTGGAGGCGCTCGTTAAGCTTGAGGTCGGCTACGGTCATAAACTTGGGTTAATTGCGCTCATTTTACCACCACCCTGCCCAAAAAGGTAGTTGATAAATTAAAAAAACAAAAAAAATATCTCTAATGGGGTCCCCAACCGTCCGCTATTTCGGCCTTTACCGATTGGGAGTATATGGGCAGGATACAGGATTTAGTGGCGGGGGTTAAGGGGTGTAAATGAAAAAAGAAATCTCGCCAACACTGACACAGGCTTTAAAACAAGCCAATACCCAAAAAATGGCGCCTTCACTCTCCTTGAGACAATTAAATAAAAAGGAGGTAAATACCAAGCAAAATAACTGCCATAGACAACAACTTTTGTATTATGGTCTTACGGCCAAGATCTTCCTGTCCAAACCTAGGCAAGAAAATGGTTAAGATGACTCCATAAACAAAAACCATTACCGGTTGTAGACCATTAACCACCCAGACTAGCGCCAATGGAGCAAGCAAGCTAGCAAAATTGGCAGCCAGTTTAGCTATAATATTTAATATCTCTGATCCAATATTGATTGAAATTACCGCCACTCGGCTTCTTTCTATAGTTGCAAAGAATTGCACTCGGTATAAAGGTATAAAAACCAATAACAAAAAACCAAACACGCCGCCGCCTATATACTCCCAGAATACGGTACCCCAAAATGATTGATCTAAAGCAACAATCTTAAACACAAGAGCATTCACTGCAATCATAAACGAAGACAATACCATGAGCAGAAAAGGCCTTAATTTTAATTGGATCTTACTAGAAAAATCCAAAGAGATGGCGATTGCGCCGGCTATAACCAAAAGTGAGGCGAGAATTTGGTGAATGGTTAACTGCTCCTGAAGAAAGATAAGGGCTAAGACATAACCAAAAACTGGGATCAGTTGATATAAAGTTGATGCCCAAGAGGCCTCCTCATTCTCTAGGGCATAAAGATAAGGTATGAAAGCGGCTACAAAAAGTGCGCCATTAATTGCAATAACTAAAGCACTAATCGTACCAATAAAAATCTGACTAAAACCAAATACGAGTATAAATAAAGATATAAGTAAACCACTAGCACTGGTAAAAATTACAAGTGACCCTACTCCAGGACCAGAAAAGTATCGGTTTATTACATACTTATCTATATGATTAACCAGTGCCCAAATAGCCGGACCGACCAGGGCGAACAGAATCCAATTCATACCCACAACTCTAGCAGGTTGGGGTTAAAAAGTCATTTTTAGTAATTAAGTTTTTTAAATATTTCTTTGAGTTGAATTTTTAATTCCGACTTACCTTTTCCACCCTTCAAATAAATCTCGCGGCGCTTAGCGTCGCCCTCTTCTTTGTATGCCTCGTAATAAATTAACTTAAGTGGGCGACGATATTTTGTCGCTTTAACATATCCATCATTATGTTTTTTAACTCTAGCTTTCAAATCAGGAGAATAGCCAGTGTAAAGTTTTTTGTCCTTTTCACTAAATAAGATATAAACGTAAAACATACTGTTTGGGGTGGTCCGCTTGGCGGACCTTACCCCGCTTACCGAGGGTGCCTATCGGGACTCGAACCCGAACTGAGGGTTCCACAAACCCTTGTGCTAA